>JBDNGJ010000280.1:0-12083 GCA_041689365.1 Virgibacillus sp. | reverse complement strand
TTTATGTATTGGTTAAGCACGCAAAATTTTTGATTGCCCTAGAAGAATGAAGTCGCGCCCTCCAGTATAGAACGTAATTATTGTTAAATTGACACAAAATGTTCATAATCACAAGAAGGATATTTCTGATTTGTGTCGAATAATGGGATTTCAATCTTTTTCTTTTTACTGCGCTTTTTTCATCTCTTTTGTACTATCATTATACTCTATATTTAGCCAAATATCATTGGTTTTAGGTTTTTAGTTTTTGGTCTTAGCCATCGCGCTTAGCGATTTCGTTCTTCCGCTATTTGTGATTTCTGCCTCAAATTTAGCTGATTTTCTGCTAATAACGGAACGAGAGGATCCGTCTCACCCTTCCGAGAGCACCTTTTCTGCTATTTAGCGGAATGAGGATCCGCTTCGATTTTTTGGCAATACTCAGTTGCAATATCCTACCAAATTAAGTGTAAACCAACCATAACATGACATGCGTTTATACTCTTGAATTTAAAAAGCCCCCCTATAAGCTTATAAAGCAATAGAGGGGGCTTCTACCAATACAATCGAACGTCACCTGAAAAAAGTGGCATTATCACAAATATTTATTTGATTAACAAATTATGCCACTTTTCTGGCTTGGCGTTCGATTATACGTAAAAGAAGGATGTTTATACGTTTTTCAGAGCTTCTGCAATAGGGGTATCACCTGACATAAGATCAAATGACCGCTTATAGGTATTTTCTTCTGTTAGGGATTCCATTACGGCACGTGCTACATCTTCGCGTGGAATTGATCCTCTTTCCAAGTTCTCGGAAGCAGCAATTTTCCCTGTGCCTGGCTCATTCAATAGTCCACCGGGTCGAACAATCGTGTAATTCAGGTTACTGTCTTCAAGCATTTTATCGGCATAATGTTTAGCAACATAGTATGGCTTAATAGTTTCATTCCAATTTTCCCGGTTATTCGCTTGAAACGCACTTACCATTACATAACGTTCAATTCCTGCCTTCTCAGCAGCCTCGAACGTTTTAACCGCACCATCAAGGTCGATCAATAATGTTTTGTCATAGCCTGTACTTCCACCAGATCCAGCTGCAAAAATCACAGCGTCACATCCTCTTGCAGCCTTCACAATCGTACCGGAACCGCCTTCAAGGTTAGCAAGAACAGCGTCAATACCCTTTTTCTTCAGTTCTTCCGCTTGTTCTTCTTTTCGAACCATTGCTCTTACTGTATGTTCATTACTCTTGTCCAATAAGTCGACAAGATGTTGTCCAATTTGTCCATTTGCACCTATTAATAAAACTTTCATGACGTACATCTCCTTCATTTGGGATTTGCCTCACCCTATTATTATTCCAAATTGATTGTTTCATGACAACTTTGCTGTTTGAGTTTAATGGATAATCTATTTTTCAGGTGTTAGAATGAAGCAATAACATTACAGTTAAGAAAGATTGATGCGGATGAAAGGGTTACACTTAAAACATCACTGGATTGGCAGACTTCTAGCTTCTGATCCAGGACAAATAAGGTTCCAAAAAGCTGGAAAAGCAACAATTAGTTTAATTTGTGCTGTCATGACCACATTACTAATTTTACGAATCATGGATAATGACCTTATTACGCCAGCCATCGTTTCCGGAATGGCTGGCATGATGGGGATCATGATGGTGATGGATGAGACTAAGAACCAAAAGAAAGTAACTACACTGCTGCTGGGCGTTTCAGGGACGGTTGGCATCACGATTGGTTCTCTTTTAGCCGGAAATGCCTATTATATTAGTTTGCTAATGATAATCGTTATTTTTAGCAGCCTATATTTTTCACGATTTGGAGTAAGGTATTTCTCACTTTGCATGCTTGGCTTTATGACCATTTATATTTCTTCTGTATTAAAGCTTTCTCAGGGCCAATTGCCACTGTTTTATATGGGAATTTTAATAGGCGTCCTATATGCATTTTTGTTTAATTTCATTCTGTTTCAGGACTCTTCTTTAATTTTAAGAAGGAGTATGCGCTCCTTTCATATCCAGAGCAATCTTACATTCAATATGCTAGTAAAAGCATTACAGGATAAAGATATTGACTTAAAACATAAGCAGCACATCGATACGAATGTTCATAAGCTTCGTCTCTACGCAAGAACGGTAGCTGCTAACCTTAACGCAGAAGATATCAATAAAATTTGGCCTGGACTGGAGCCATCACAATTACGGTTATACGTTTTCGATACCGGCATGCTTGTTGAGACACTGACAGGGTCCATTTATAACTTAAAAAAAGCCGATGCTCTGGAGTTAGATGAATTAAGACGAATACTTAAATGGGTGATGGAGTCGCTGCGTGATGCAGAGGTGCTTTCGCAAAACTATAACGAAAAAAATATGCAGGAAGCTGCACTGGCGATTCAGGCGCTTCGAAACGTAATAAAAGATATTCTCAATCATACTGAAGAACAAAAAGGATGGGTCTATCTGATCCGGCGTATTGAGTCAATTGCCAATCATGTAGTTGAAGCAGGTATCACGATGCAGGGTTCCTTAAATAAAGGTGAACTTGTGCAGCAAGAAGAACAAGCTGATGAAGAAGCTGACGATGATTCTTCCGATGACAATAAGGAATTAAAAACTTCAACGAAAAAGGCATATCAAGCATTAATAGCAGGTGGGATTGCCGTTATCGTTGGCCATCTTATTTCACCAACACAGCCCTACTGGGTACTATTAACAGCATTTGTTTGTCTGCTTGGCACGGAGTCAATTGGCAGGATCTATACAAAAGGCTTTCAACGCTCATTCGGTACAGTGATTGGTGCAGTGATTGGCTTTATGCTGGCAAAAATGCTTGCAGGACATTCTACACTTGAATTGATTCTATTGTTTCTGGTTATCTTTTTGGCCTTCTATTTAATAACCGTTTCATATACCTTGATGAGCGTATTTATTACGATGCTTATTGCCTTTATGTACGATATTCTGCTTGGCGGGATAAGTTTTTCCTTAATTGCCGCCCGCGTTATCGATACGATTGCAGGTGCAATAATCGCGCTAGGCGTTTCAACTGTTATTTTTCCAAAGAAGACAAAAGATAAAGTAGCAGATGTAACAGATGACTATTTAGCTGAACTTAAGCCATTTGTAACAAGCTATGTACGAAGATTTCGCGAAGACGTTAGTGTGAAAGAGCTTACGGACAGCGCAATTGACATTGATAATAAGCTGCAATTAATTGAGGATGAGGCTCGCCCGTTGTTAATAAAGCGAACCCAGACCAGCAGCACGTCTGATGTCAGTCGCTGGGTTACCATATTTACAGCAATTAACTACTTTGCACGACAACTTGTTGCCTCATCCTATCGAAAAAAATTTGATTACCCAGCAGAATTGGTGGATATATTTAAACAAGTGGAAGATAAACTGGAGCATAACATGGATACATTGGGTGAATTAATTAAAGGAACCAAACGAACAGGGACTGTTTACCGGCTTGAAAAAGAACGTGAGCAAATAGAACAGCTTGCCCCAAGTATGAGCCAATCCCATCAGGACCTTATCCATCACTTATTCTATGTATGGCGAATCAACCAATCCATTGTGGCACTGGCTATGGATTTAGGAGGAGAGGAGAAATAAAAATGGTGCGTGATCACCTGAAAGTAGCACATCATTTGTTAAGAAGTTAGTCTTTAAATCTAAATAGTTCACGAAGATAATCGCGCCGCCCGTGTAGAATGCGATGAATGATTACAGTGTTTTCAATAACTCTGTAAAAAACCATGTATGGATGCACCACAATAAACCTGTATCTGAGTTTCACCAAAGTGTACTCTTCATCAGATAGTACTGATCCCATTTGGGGGAACTCAGCAAGCTGCACAATATTTTGATTTAATTGTTCAAAAAGCATTTCTGCAGCAGATATATTGTCTTGTGTTATATAAGAGAATGCTTCATCCATATCTTCAACTGCTGCAGAAGTATATTTAATCTGCATCCTTTTGTGCATTTATCTTCCTCCGCATATGTGCAAATACTTGATCATGGTCCATTAATTGTGAACCTTCATCAGTCTGTTTCTCTGCTACAAGTAATTTTGATTGCAATTTTAAACGTGCTTCCTTACGACGAAAAGCTTCATAACTCATAACCACTAGATCAGCTTCACCATTCCTTGTTAACACCACTGGTTCATCTATTTCATGACAATATTTCGAAAATCCATTATAATCCTGTCGAATAGTTGTTGATGGTTTGATGTCCATTTTTCAAAGCTCCTTCCAATAACATTATTCTAATTAAATTATATCATTATTATACTATGTTTACAATTCGCCCTTTTGGTTACATATTTGGAATTTTCTTCGTACAAAAGCCCCTATGCATCGATGTACATAAAGGGGCTTTTCATATCGCTTATGACTCTGTGTCTTATTTCGCACTTGGCTCACTTTCAAAGCCAATCTTCTTATGAGTTCCATCGCAAAATGGCTTGTTGGATGACTGCCCACAGCGACACAAGGAAAATGCCTTTTTCGTTTCAAACACATTCCCATCAGCATCAACCATTTCCACATCACCTGTCACAAGCAGTGGTCCGTTATTGTTTACTTTAATCTTTCCATCACTCATACAAATTTTCCTCCCTTATAATTCTATCTCTACTTATAACTATTCGGTACATTTGCTGAAAAACCCTTTTATAATAAGGAAATTTTTACTTTGGCATTTGGCATTCGACATTGCACTAATTCAGTCTTCCCGGCAATTATTCAGTCTTTATCCAGTCACTTGTACCATTATTCAGTTTTCAACCAAGCTTATTCAGTTTTCGTATGGGGTTATTCAGTATTCATCGGGCATTTTTCAGTTTTCAGCGTTTTCTAACCACATCAAAAAGCGAATCCCCGATATATTATCGAGGATAGTCGTGATATTATTTCTTGTGGTGACCCCAGAATAACCTTCCATTCTTCTCTTCAAACGGGAACAGTCCTAGTTGTTTTGCCTTCTCAGCATGCTTTTGCATAATTTCATCCATTATCTCCTGGGTATCTTTATTTTTCGTTTTAATTCCTAATGCCTCAGCCGTTTGAAAAACTTTCTTGTTATAGATTTCTTTATTCAACTCACGTGGATCCTTGCCTTCTGTTTCAATCCCTAACTCTTCAGCCTTTCGCTTAATTTGTGCTTCAAAAACTTCTTTTTTAAGTTTCTTAGCATTTTTACCCTCTGTTGAGACGCCTAGCTCTTCAGCTTTTTGTTTCAGCATTGCCTGATAGACTTCTTCTGCAAGCTCTTTAGGTTCTTTACCTTCTGTTTTGATTCCTAACTCATTTGCCTTCTGCTTAACCTTTGCATGATGCACTTCCTTGGAAAGTTCTTTCATGTCCTTTCCTTCTGTATTGATTCCTAATTCATTGGCAGTTTGCTTCATTTTCGCTTCCATTACTTCTTTTTCCAGCTGGTCAATTTCCTTGCCTTCTGTTTCTATTCCAAGTTCCTTAGCCTCTAACGTTATAAATATATCTTTATTCGAGTTCTCTTTATCACGTTTTTGACTATGGATATCCTCGGCAATTCCCTTGTAAAATGGCAAACCTGAAGGCGCACTCATGGAGAAGCCCATTGACAGCACCAATGCTATTAAAAAACCTTTCAACATCTAGTATTCATCCTTCCTGTTGTTAATTTCAATTTTAGTATTTCCAGAAAGAGAGAATACATGAAGATTTTATAATTGTTTTGTTAGTGAATTTGCAGCCGAGGCAAGATCTGGGAAAAACAGGTCAGCATCAGCAGCCTCATCTTTTCGGTCTCCAATGAGAATCGTTTGCGTGCCTGCTTCCTTCCCTGCCTCTATATCTGGTGCTCGATCACCGACCATATAACTATTGGCTAAATCAATATGATGTTTTTCGGCCAAGTCTATAATCATTTGCGGCTTTGGCTTACGGCAGGCACAGTTTACATGTGGCTTATGCGGACAATAAGCAATGTCATCAACATGTGCACCAAACTCCGATAAGTCATTTTTCATCTTTTTATGTACATCATCTAATGCGGACTCCTGCATGTAGCCAAGACCAATTCCACCTTGGTTTGTGACGACAAAAACCTTAAACCCTTCATCATTAAAACGCTTAATCGCCTCTCCAACTCCATCAAGCAAGTAAAAATCCTTTGGCTTGTTTACAAATTTCACCCGGTGACTAAGCACTTCATTTATCACGCCATCCCGATCAAGGAACATTCCAATTTGCATCGTGTCACCTGCCTTTTTGTAAGGCGTCATATTCTGACTTCAACAATGAAAAAACGACTGTGTCATGATATCTCTTTCCGTCAAAATCCGTTTGTCTCATAGTGCCTTCTTCTTTGAATCCGTATTTTTTTAGTAGCTTTTCTGATCCTTCGTTCTCGGCAAAAATGTCGCCGACTATCCGATTTAACTCTAGCGTATCAAAGGCATAATGGAGAACTTGTTCCAAAACCTCCGTCACGACACCCGTGTTTTGATATGCATCTCGAATGATTACACCTAATTCGGCTTTTCTATGCCATATGCTCAATTTATGTAAACTGAATTTACCGATGACCTCCCCATTTTCTCTACCTTCAATTACCCAAGGGAGTTCTATTCGCTTGGCGAAGTTCTCTAGTTGTGCTTGAATTTCCTGCCACATATCAGTTTCTGACTTTACCGGCTCAGGCGTAATAAACTTCATCGTGTTCCTGTCTCGCATGAACATAAATAGTTCACTCGCATCGTCTTCTCTTAGTCCTCTTAATCGATAGTTTTCCGTTTCCAAAACTGGAACCGTTGTCATTATAGCTTCTTGGTTCACTTCATACCCTCCAGTAAAAAAGCAGTGTGATTCCATACTATCACACTGCTTTGTTTCCTATATCAATCCTTCTTTTGATCAATGAATTCGTTTGGCTCATCGCCGCCATGGGTACTGTTATTCTTATATTGACTCTTGCGACCGTTTCGATGTTCGCCATGTTGTTTGTTTTCTTTAAATTGGTTATTCTTGTTCGACATAATAACGCCCCTTTCCGGTTACTATGCCTTAGTTTTAGGATTGGACGCTATCTTTATACATTGGCTTTATCTCTATTTCATCCAGCCTTTTTCTTTCACCTTTGAAATAGCCTCAATCCGATTGCCTACTTCAAGCTTATCCAAAATCACCGAAACATAATTCCGGACAGTTCCATTGGTAAGAAATAGTTCGTTGGCAATTTCCTTTGTATTTTTTCCATCAGCAATCAGCTTTACAACCTGTTCCTCACGCTCAGTCAGTGGGTTTTCCTGTTCATAAGCCATATCAACAAGCTCCGGCGCGTAAATACGCCTGCCTTCCATTATCGTACGAATAGAACTAGCTAAATCCTCGCTTGGGCTGTCTTTTAGCAAATAGCCACTTACTTTAGCTTTTCGGGCACGTTCAAAATATCCAGTCCGGGCAAATGTAGTTAAAACAATAACTTTGCAATGGCCATCCTTCAGTTCCTCAGCTGCATCAAGTCCACTTTTGATTGGCATCTCGATATCCATAATACAGATGTCAGGATTTTGCTCCTTTACAATAGTTATTGCTTCTTCTCCGTTTTTTGCCTTGCCGACAACTTCCATATCTGTCTCTAACTCAAGCAAAGAACCCAAAGCCCCAAGCAACATTCCCTGATCTTCAGCAATCACAATTCGAATCACAGCATTTCCTCCTGTTCCGTTTGCTGGACAATCTTTGGCACTTGAATCTTAAGTGTTGTACCATTTGTTGACTCAATGTCTAAGTTGCCATTTACAAATTCTAAGCGCTCTTTCATCCCCTGCAATCCATTTTCTGTATAGGAATCCCTCTTAATCGGCATCCCTATTCCATTATCTTTTACTGTAATAAGTACTTCATTTGGAGATTGTGTAATCGTAACATTGCAGCAAGTAGCCTGACTATGCTTTACAATGTTAGTCACTGCCTCCTTCAAACACATGCTAAGAACATTCTCGACCAACAAGGGTGTATTGGTTAACTCCGCATTTCCTTCCACATGAAAATCAATTTGTGCAGCTTTCAACACTTGTTCGATACGGATTACTTCATCATTCAATTTGGCACCCTTCATGTCGGAGACCATCTCACGCACTTCTTTTAATGCCATACGTGCTGTTTGATGTATATCATTAATTTCATTTTTGGCTAAATCCGCTTCAACATTTATCAATTTCCCGGCGAGATCGCTTTTCAATCCAATTAAGGATAATTTTTGCCCTAGGGTATCATGCAAGTCACGCGCGATTCGCTGCCGTTCCTCCAGGACAACCAACTGGGATAGCTTTTGGTTCGCATCTTTCAACTGGCTTTCCAGTCGTTCCCGCTTATTTTTAGAGTATATAGTGATTGGCAGCAAAATCACGCCAATAACACTAAAAATAATAAACGGCATCTGTGTAAGGAATATTTCGTTTTGGGTAAAAAAACTAATGCTTACTGCGGCAATAGTAGTTGTAAGATGAATTACATATAACGTAATAAATCGCTTCCTATGCTGTAAATTACCGATATAAAATGCTAAAAACAGGGCGAAATATACATATCCTAAAAATAATGTCATTACGATGCTTATTAACATTTCTATACTAACTGAAAGATAAACGGTCCAGCCTTTTGAAAGGAAAGAAACCCTGTATGCAGTAAAAAACAGCAGAATCATAATAATACCGAATATGATTTCCCAGGTCCCCGACGTTCTGAAAATAAAATAAAAAGGCAAAATACAAAAAATAATCCAAGCGTAGATACTAAGCCCGGTATTTTTCGGGATTATGTGATACCACTTTTGCATGAAAGTTCCTCCTTTCCACTTCCATTCAGTATATTAGAAAATCTGACTTTTCGCCAAGCTTTAGCGGCGAAAACCATCTTAATCACCACACAGAGCTTGACCCCTCAATAAATTATTGAAGGGTCAGATTACTGAATGTATTATTTTTCCTGAAAGCTTGATCTTCCAGGGCTCATTTGTATTCCTAATTTTCTTTTGCGAAGTAGTTCCTTAATTTCTTTAAAGCTAACGAATCGCTTGTTGTCCTCATCATATAGTCTGAATCGTATTGATTTCAAACTGGAAGCAAGCGTGATCGTAGTTGCCTGTTGTAATGGCGGTGTCGATTCATGTGCTTTTTCCAAGTTGTAGTTAGGAACTCTTGGACTTAGATGATGAACATGATGGAAACCAATACTTCCTGTCATCCATTCCATAACTTTCGGAAGCTTGTAATAAGAACTTCCATCTACAGCAGCCTTAACGAAATCCCACTCATCTTCGTTTTCAAAATAAGAATCCTCAAACTGATGCTGTACATAAAACAACCAAATGCCTGACGCGCCTGCAAAGAACAGAATTGGTGCCTGAACCATTACAAAAGCCTGCCAGCCGATTGCCCAAATCAATAATGCATAAATAACCGCAACAGATCCATTGATTAAGTACGTATTCATACGTTCCTTGCGTTTTGCACCTTTGCGATTAAAGCGGTTTGACACTAAGAAAAGAAAAATTGGACCTAAGCCAAACATCACTATTGGATTGCGGTAAATACGATAAGCCATTCTTCCCCAAAAAGATGCTTCAACATATTCATCGACTGTCATCACCCATACATCACCAGTACCCCGTTTATCCAGGTTACTGCTTGTCGCATGGTGTATCGCATGATCCCGTTTCCACTTATCAAAAGCAAACAACGTTATAACACCGGTAATTGTACCGACAACCCGATTCGCTTTACCACTTTTGAAGAATGATCCGTGTGTGCAATCATGGAAAATAATAAAGGTCCGGATCACAAATCCAGCAGCTACAACCGTTAAAGCAAGGGTTAGCCAAATTGAAATTGTTAAGCTTTGATATGCAAGAAACCAAGTCAGGAAAAACGGTATTAACGTATTAATTAGCTGCATGATGCTCGCTTTCTTATCTGAACCTGCATAAGGTGTAACACTTTTTCGTAATTGTGCTTGTTTTTGTTTACTCATAAATCTTCCTCCTAGGGTAGGATTATCTATATTTATTTGCTATTTTCGATATTCTTACCCTCCATATTAAAGAAAATATACAAGCTATTATAGTCATAAACGTCAAATATTACGTATGACAAATGTCATGTATTTATGTTTAGTTAGCAAGGTCATAATTGGCTGTCGGAATACATAAATATAATTAATTCAATACAAATGGGGGACGAGTATTGTGAAAGAACCTGCGGAAGGATCATTAACTACTGATATGTTAAAACGGTATTTTGAACTGAACAACCAAAAGAAAAAAATTGACAATGAATTAAAACTTCTTAAGAATAACCTCCACGAAATACTTGATGAATCAATAGGTAAAGAGCAAAAAGGCGAGCTGCAGCGCGGTGATTACAAAATTCAACGTCAGATACGCTCATCCATTAGCTATATTGATGAAAAAACAGTAGCGAAACTGGAAGAACTCAACCTAAACGATTGTATTATACATGTGAAACGTCCTGATACGAACAAATTGGAAGCCGCCATAAAATTAGGCCTAGTTGAAGAAAATGAATTTGAAGGATGCAAAAAAACAAAAGTAACACAGGCTTTAGTCGTTAAAGAATTAATATAAGGATTGTCATAAATGATAAAATACGAAAATTCGGTACTAGGAAAAAAATCCTAGTACCGTTTTTTATTGATCTCATATATAATATTAAACTAAGTATCACCACAATTAAGTGAATATTAGCTATACTATTATTACTGTAAAGGCGGATTTTATGAAGCGTACTCCAGAATCACTTTTTGAAAATATAGCTCAGGACAATGAAGTGCTGCAAATATTCAGGCACCACTCCATGCGTGTGATGTATTTATCATCGATGCTGGTTAGAAAACTTGGCTTATCGCCAAGCCTTAATGGCGAATGCCTTAGTTGCACTTATGCAGTAAGAAAGTGTTTATACTTTCTTAACTGGCCAAAAAAATTGGTGTCTATGACGATGATTTAAGAGTAGGTGCTTTCCTGCATGATATCGGTAAAATTGGCGTCTCCAAAGAAATATTATTAAAGCCAGGCAAGCTCAATACGATTGAAAAAACAGTAGTAGAAAGCCATTGCCATATTGGGAACGTTATTGTTCGGAAGGAACTAGGGAAGACACGTACAGCGGAGTTTGTCAGAGACCATCATGAAAACTGGGATGGCACTGGATATCCACGCCGTTTAATGGGCGAAGAAATTTTTGTACAGGGGCGGATTATTCGAATATGTGACTCTTTTGATACAATGACCTATGATATACGGAATTACAAAGCAAGCAAAATGTCCTACCATCAGGCTTTCGAGGAATTAAAAAGATGTGCGTGGACACAGTTTGACGGAAATTTAGTAGAAACCTTTATTTCTTTGTTAATTGACTTAGAACTCCCTGAATCCTGGTATGATACATATAATTCAACTTTTATCGAAAAAATATATAATAAAATTGAATATCCGGAAGATATTTTATAACCGACTTTGAGCTGCCGGGCAACTTGGTAGGTTAGGTATTGTTAATGGATGGGAATCTGCTCACTGTCCGCAGATGCTGCACAAATTCTCATCCAATTAGGGTTTGGCTGATTCCGGGTGCTGTTCTGTTGATTTCTACGGGTTGTTCTGGCGATTCAGGCCCTTCTTCTGGCGATTCCGCGTCCTCTTCTGTTGATTCCGCATGTTCTTCTTTTGATTCACGCTGTCCTTCTGGCGATTCCGCATCCTCTTCTGTTGATTCCACGTGTTCTTCTGTTGATTCCGCATCTTCTTCTGTTGATTCCGCATCCTCTTCTGTTGATTCCGCATCTTCTTCTGTTGATTCCGCATCCTCTTCTGTTGATTCCGCATCTTCTTCTGTTGATTCCGCATCCTCTTCTGTTGATTCCGCATCCTCTTCTGTTGATTCCGCATCTTCTTCTGTTGATTCCGCATCTTCTTCTGTTGATTCCGCATCTTCTTCTGTTGATTCCGCATCTTCTTCTGTTGATTCCGCATCCTCTTCTACCAAATTCCACATGCTATTCCTACAGCAT
>JBDNGJ010000279.1:0-5342 GCA_041689365.1 Virgibacillus sp. | reverse complement strand
TCATAACTTGTCCATGTTGCAGGATTTGTGCTTATTGCTTTGCTGCCATTTATCTGATAGGGGATTTTTGTAGGCTTGCCTTTGTTCTGTTCCAACTTCCACACTACCCATTGCATACGGTCTTTCATTTGTGCTGGTATCATTTCAAATTCATTTGCTACTAATGGCAAGAAGCTTCACCCCCCAATCCTTTGTATATTTCCATCAAAAATCTGTTATAATGGAAATATGCTTATTCTATATTAGTGCTCTAGTGTGGTGTTACGGACTGATGATCCTAGCACCTTTTTTCATTCATCATGATAATTACTTTCCATTTTGTCCTCAATCCATCTATCAACCGCTTCTTTTTTAAATAAAATGCGTTTCCCAATTCTGAAATGAACAATGCTTTTTTCTCTCACCATTGTATATACAAGATCAATGCTGATCCCTAAATATATTGCTACTTCATGGACAGTCAATGTACTTCTTTTAATCGGATCAAGCTTTACCATCTCCATAATTTACACCCTCCAATTTAATCCATTATCAATGAAGAAACTTCTTAGCGTTTTTCTCAATTCGATGTAATCAAATAACAGATTATAGCTTGTGGTTAAATGCTTCGCTTGGCTAACTGGCAATCCTTTTTCTAATCTTCCAATTCGTGAAGCAGAAGTACCTAATTTATTGCCAACATCTTGTAACGAAAAGCCATTTTGTAAACGTCTTTCCTTTAGCTTTAATCCTTCATTGTTCCAGCGGATATAATTTTCCTGAAGAAAAGCTTCCCTTCTTGCAGCACGATCATCATTTTTAATTAATTCCATTCGTAACTTCCCCCTTAAATACATGGCGTTTAAATTGTTCCATTTCATCTTTATTGAATATCTTAGATAAACAAGATTCCAGGTCAATGACCCCATTGTTATTCTTCATTTCATGTACGAGAATTTCTTTTAAAGCAACTTTTAATTCATTCATTTGTAAAACCTCCTAATATTTATTTATAGCGTGTATGTCTTTCAATGGTTTTTTCTACCTCTTGCTTTGTATAAAATCCTTCATACGCTTGGTAACTACAATCCTTTGAACAAAATATAGTTCCTGCCTTGCCTGCTCTGAAATACCTACCATTTACCTTGATTTGTTTCTCACAATTGGAACACTTCATTTGGTCACCTCCTTATGTCCGTTTTCAACGGACGACTTAATTAAAAAAATTTCTTTAATGTCTATATCCAATCCTCGGGATATCTTATAACCGATTGTAGGTGATGGATTTCGCTTTCCGCTTAGTATTTGTGACAGATAAGCGTGAGAAATACCAATTTTTTCAGAAAAACCCCTTAGACTTTTTCCATTTTCTGCAATCAATAACCTTGATTCCACTGGATCTTTTAAAGTTAAAGTAATCAAATTTTTCACCTCTTTTTTGTGCTTAATTTCATTATACAATCTTATGTCCGTTATTGTCAAACAAAGTTTAAATAATGTTTGACACTAGCGAACAATCTAGTTTATTATATAGATAATAACTACCACCAACAACCAAAAAAAAGAGGTGTAAAAATGCCATTTGGTGAATATATAAAGCAATTAAGGAAGGATAAAGGCTTATCTTTGAGAGAAACCGCTAAAAGAACCAACATGTCTAGTTCTTACTTATCACAATTAGAAAACGGACATAATACCAATCCAAAAAAAGAAATATTAATTAAGCTAGCTTCCGTTTTGGATATACCTTATATTGATCTACTGATGAAAACTGATTTAATGGAAGGTCATAAGGATACGATTCTGAAAAACTTAAATAATGATGCAGATGAAATTACTGAACACTATGAAATAAGTAGAAAGCTAAAATTTGAATATGATGAAAAAATTAATTTACAAAAGAAGCTAGTCGAACAAGGATTCACAACTTCAGAAAAACCAACTTTAGTACACGCTTTAGAGGATTTCCTATCTGATGAAATGCTTGTTGACTTGGATAGAAAGTATTTGACTAATGATGACAAGAAAGAAATATTGAATTATGCCAGGTTCTTAAATAAGAAAGGAATTGAATAATCATGGCTGGTTCTATCCAGGAAAGAGGAAATGGAAAATATTTATTAACTTATCACGTTGGTTACGATCATAAAGGGAAGCGGATTAGACGTACTCGGACTGTACAAGCTAAAAATGATAGTGAAGCAGGTAAAAAGTTAGCTTTGTTTGTTGCTGAAATTGAAAATAAGGAATATGTTGCACCCTCACACATTAAGTTTGGTGAATATGTAAAGGTGTGGAGAAAACATGCAGCTAAGAAACTATCCCCTGGCACACTAGAAACATACGATTACACATTGAATGGTCGCATTTTGCCTACTCTTGCCTATTATAAGATGGAAAGCATTACACATGTTCATATAAGCGGATTTCTAGAGGATTTAGAAGAAGGCGGACTATCATCATCAAGTATTCAAAAATATTATAATGTGCTTAGCAATATTTTTAAGCTTGCCACAATAAAAGATGTGATTAAACACAATCCAATGGCAAAGGTGGACAAACCTAGCGTTACTTATACAGAAGGTCAAGTCTACACACCTAATGAAGTAGAAGAATTGTTCCAGGTGCTTGATAAAGAGGAAAACAAGCAGCAAGTATTATTAATCAAGTTAGCTTTAAAAACTGGTATGCGTAAAGGTGAATTACTGGCTCTACAATGGAATGACTTTGACTTTGTTAAGAATATGATCCATATCAAGCATTCACTAAGCTATACAAAAGAAAATGGATATGTATTGAAAGAACCGAAAACAAAGGGATCTGTTCGTAAAGTATCTATACCGCAATTTCTTATTAAAGATTTGAGGAAACACATTAATATGAAGCGGAAAGCAAGAATGGATAGCGTGGAATTATGGGAAGCTGGTAAATATGAATTTGTATTCTCTGCGGATCTCGGAAAGCCACTTTATCCAAGCGTACCTAATAGATGGTGGACAAGATTCTTAAAGCGTACTGGATTTAAAAAGATTCGCTTCCACGATCTAAGGCATACATTTGCTACTGGATTAATTAGTAAAGGTGGAAACATTAATAAAATATCTAAGTATCTCGGCCATGCTTCCATAACTACCACAATGGACACATACGGACATTATTTAGAAGATGATAAAGAAATAGCAGACTTAATAAATGAAAATGTAAATTAAACATCATTTGAAAATGGTGTTTTTTCTTTGTCTTTTATAGGAACAAATATTCGCATAAAATGAAATGGTCAACAATTGGTCAACAAAACACGTTATTTTACAATCATTACAAAAAACAAAAAACCTCGCACACGTTGGTGTACAAGGCTTTTCCTTTAAGCTTCCAAGCGGACTTGAACCGCTGACCCCCACCTTACCATGTCTGTTATCCATATATTATCATTTATGATTTATTAATACAAACATTGTTATATCAACATTTATAATGGTTTTATTATGGTACGTCTGTTCTATCTAATCAAAAAATGTCCAATTTGGTCAACAACTGGTCAACAAGGAATAAAACAGGTGTTCTTATCAATTTGTTTTACAAAATATGGTAAATGCTTATATTAGTCATTTAAAGACTCACATTAAATAGTTTATCCATTTGAATGTAAATACACTAGGCAAGCCCACAAAATAGATGTGAGATAGCTTTATTTAATCCAGTATGCAGCTATACGCATGTAATAATAAGTATAATAAATATATAATGTATCTAACATATAACTTTCTCTTATAATTGTATGAAGATAATCGTAATGGCTTCCTGTTACTCAAAAGTGAGTAAAACTTTTTAAGCCTGGCGACAAAGTGACGTGTACCTTTTTCACAAAAAAATGATAAAGTCATTATAACGAGCTGCGGGCGATTTCACCCTCGGCTAAACAAAAAAAGAGTAAGCCATTTCTGACCTACCCTAATCATAATCAGGAATATCATCTATAATACAAATATCATTTTTACCAATTAAATTGTTCTTACGTGCCTGATCACATATATGTTTTTTTCATAATTATCGCCCCTTAGTTTGTATTTGTAATAGAATAAGGTTGAACTCACATTTTATGCAAAAATAACTATCACTCATATATTGTTATACATGAGTGATAGTCAAAATACACTTATTTCGTTGGCACTTCCCAAATAACTGGATTGCCACCAAGAGAAGCCATTTCCAATGCTTATAATCCAATTTTATCAACTGCATATGTCGCTTGTTCTTTGCTAAACCCCTCAAACTCTAATTGTTCAATAAGTCCTTGCTTAGAAAATGCCATATACTCAAGATAACTCTTTCCTTGCTTCACTGCCTGTTCTTTCCAATTAGTTTCAATGTTCTCAACTGCGAAAGTTGCATCCTCTTTGCTAAACCCCTCAAACTCTAATTGTTCAATAAGTCCTTGCTTAGAAAATGCCGCATATTCAAGATAACTTTCTGCTTCTCGTAAAGCGTTTTCCTGAGAAAGATTTTCAGATTCACCAATGTATGCCGTTTTTGACTCATTGTTCCAAACTACGCTATCACCTAAGGATTCGCTAATAAATCTAAGTGGTACAAGGGTTCTGCCATTTCTGATCTGGGCAGGAGTAGAGATGATGATTGTTTTTCCATTTACCTTTGTGGATGTTGATCCGATTTTTAACCACACAGAAGTATTTCCCTTTGCAGCATCTATTGTTTTGGTTTCTGGATTCCATTGAACACTTGCGCCAAGGGTCTCAAATATTCCTCTAAGCGGAACTAATGTACGACCATTCTCAATAATTGGCGGCTGGCTGTACGATTGCTTCATACTGTTTACAAAAATAGAAATATCGCCTGATGCCTCTGCCTTGGTAATATTTAAATTAAAAACAAACAATACGACTAACAGCATTGAAATAATGAATTTTAAATTTTTCAAATTAACTTCCTCCTTTAGTTCTTTTATTGGACTATTACTAGTTTACTATAAAAAAAGTGGATTGTACGTTAATTTAACTTTATGTAATTATATAATATAACCTTCAATCGTTTGTGTCAATATATTTATGACGTTTACACACGCGCGTGTGAGCGTGTGAGGATTTTACAAGCGTTAAAGATTTTACACTTGTATAGCACCTCGCACGCACACGGGAGGATTATGCCTTTTTTTAAGGTGTCCGATATGACCGAATACTGTCTCACCTCGCACGCACACGGGAAGATTAACAGTATAGTCGCTTACTAATGCTAGTTGCGGTCGCTGTCTCACCTCGCACGCACACGGGAAGATTAACGGGCGAAGGTGCATTTGAAACGATATATAAAAAGGTCTCACCTCGCACGCACACGGGAAGATTAAC
>JBDNGJ010000278.1:0-8829 GCA_041689365.1 Virgibacillus sp. | reverse complement strand
TACATCATCATGATGAATGAATGTTATGGCCATAACATCAGAAGGACATGCGAGACATAAGGATGTGACTCGCAAAAAAATACACTTACATGGAGGTAAGGAAAACATGATTATTAATCACAATATTGCGGCGCTAAATACACACCGCCAACTAAGCAACAACAACAACGCAACACAGGATTCATTAGAGAAGCTTTCATCAGGTCTTCGTATCAACAAAGCTGGCGATGACGCTGCTGGCCTAGCTATCTCTGAAAAAATGCGTGGACAAATTCGTGGTTTGGAACAAGCACA
Source organism: Virgibacillus sp. (assembly GCA_041689365.1). Classification (GTDB taxonomy): domain Bacteria; phylum Bacillota; class Bacilli; order Bacillales; family Amphibacillaceae; genus Lentibacillus. Next base: position 8,535 of record JBDNGJ010000278.1, on the reverse strand, counting down.
AAATAACGCTCAAGACGGTAAACTAGAAATGCCGCTCTAGGTAGCAATACTTAGATGAAAACTCCGTGAATTCGGTGGAACCCCAAACCAGCTTTGCAGTGTGGATGGTGGGCAATACCGAGCCAAGCCTAATGAATTGGCGAAAGTAGTTAGGAAGGTGTAACGATCAGGTGGTGAGGAACCATACCGATAACCCACCCACGAGCGCGGGGCATCCTATAGGGATGAAGATATGATCTGAACTTTATGGAAAACATAAAGAAGCAGCGGATAAACAGCCACTGCGATAACAAATTTGATTTCTCTAATCCAAACTGCGGAAGGTGCTATGAATGAATCCCATTCAATCCTTCAACGTATGCGTGAGTTAGCTGTACAAAGTGCCAACGATACGAATACTGAATCTGATCGTGCTCAAATGCAAAAAGAGGTGGATCAACTTTCTCAAGAACTTTCAAGAATAGGTAACACTACAGAATTTAATACCCAAAATTTACTAAGTGGTAATTTTGAAGGGACGTTCCAGATTGGTGCTAATGAAGGTCAAAACATTTCTATTGAAATAGGAGACATGAGAGGTTTTGAGCTTGGTGTTACAGGGGAAGCGGGAGCTACATCTGAGGCGACAATTGGAACATTTACTGAAGGTTCTACCATTGATGATGGTTCTTACACTGTCACGGGAAATGCAGAAGATGGGTATACAATGGAAGTTCAGGTTACTGATGGAACAGACGGCGGAGGAACCAATGGACTTGCTCAAACTGTAACTTTAACAAGCGCAAACGGGAACACTTTTACTGGATCTACTGAATCATTTGATGATGATGGTGACGGTGGTACTACTCCAGAAGTTTCAGATTCGATTAAAATTGACTTTTCAACATCTGTTGGTCCAGTTACAAGTGGCGAAGTTAAGCTTGCGACAGCTGGTAGTGTACAAACCGCAACAGGTTCTACTGAAATAGCTAATAGTGGACTTCAAGCTGGAGACTATAAAGTATCTTCTGATGGCAACCAAATTTTAGATTCAAATAATAAAGTGGTAGCTACCCATGATGGAGCTAATGGTTATGCTTCAGATGGTAATGTGTTACTCAATACTGGAACAGCTACCTTTGCGGGAGATTCATCAATTGAAGTTGGCGGTATCGATGTCTCATCTCAATCTGCTGCAGATTCGGCAATTACTTCAATAAATGATGCGATTGAATCTGTATCAACTCAACGTTCAGAACTTGGTGCATTTCAAAACCGTTTAGATCACACCATTAACAACCTAGGAACCTCTGCAGAAAACTTGACAGCTGCAGAATCACGTATCCGTGACGTTGATTATGACTTAGCTGCTGCCTAAGCAGTGACAGTCACAGTCGTCCTAACTGGTAACGGTTAGCGAGTACGACCGGGTGAATTGCTGGAACCCCCTTAGAGCTTTCTTCTCCACAACGTAGCTGGAAACGGCAAGTGTGAAGGATAGAAAAGAAGAGAGATTGGGCAATCAAGCAGCCAAGCGCCTGTGGCGAAAGCCTGGCGAAGGTTCAACGACTAGAATAGACCACCTAATGCATATGCAATGGTGATGAAATTCGTAGGTGAAGGTGGTGCCGCAAAACCACTGAATCCGAAGTGCCCGGCCCCTACTAAGATATGAGGGTGAAGATATAGTCTAGTCATTTGTTAAAGCAAATGTTCGCACGATGGCGAAGGAAATGATGAATTTCACTAAGAATAACATCCTTTCACAAGCGGCACAAAGTATGTTAGCTCAAGCGAACCAACAGCCTCAAGGAGTTTTACAACTTCTACGTTAATTTATAAATTCAAAAAGAGACTCTAGATATTCTAGGGTCTCTTTTGTTATGAATAATTCGGACGATAACTTAAGCCTTTATGAATATATTTTTTTTTAAAAACAAAGCCACCAAAAGGTAATGGTGGCTTTGTTCTTTCTAATAAGATAACTGTTTGTCTTTAGACGTTTCTTCAGAATTATTTAGAGTTATTAAAAAATGAGCATAAGATAACAAACATTTTGCAAACTCTGTTACATTAGCTATCATTTCAGGACCATTTGGATTTACTTCAATAAGGCTAAGCTCCTGGTTGTGGTCAATTGTAAGTTTAATGTACATTTCGCTAATTGATACGTCGTGCGTTTCTTCAGCAGTTGTAGCAATTAACTTTGATATTGTTTTAATTTGATTTTTTAATGATGTCGAATCAATTGATCTATAATTCTTTTTAATGAAATCAACTAGTTCTTCTGGCTTATCACTTGAAGTGTTATTCTTATCACTTTTGTCTTCCGGATTAAGAGTAACAAAACCCCAGTCATTTTTTTCGTCTTTCAACATATGTACATGGATGCCAAAAGAATTGCTACTATTCTTTTGTACGATAGATCTTTCTTTTTTAATTAAATCTTTCAATCTATTCATCAATGGAAATTCATTGTATTCTTTTATTGTTGATCCTCTTGTCACAATATATGTACCGTCAGTAGATTTTTGAATGTGCTGGCTATTTGAAAGGGAACCAGCTTCTGGCTTTACTATCACTTCTCCATACATTTCAATGAATCGGAAAATATCACGGGTTCGTGCGATCCTTTGAAAAGGGGATAGAAGATTGCCCAACTCTTTATTTGTTTGCAGTTTTTCGTATAATTCCGAGCGTTTACTGGAGCGGTTCGACCATTCGTTGGTAAACGGAATATCTTCAAGTTCTTCATATAACATTTGTGCCTGTTTGGTACCTCTTAATTTAAGGCGATCAAAAATTACGTCAGGATATTCAACAACTTTTGGTGTCCATTCGTTGTTTTCGTAAAAGTAACCTTTTATCAGCATTTCATCATAATCGATGTCTTTTGGAGAAAAAGAATAAAAATGTACGTTTGCTTGTTCGGCAGCTTGGATGCTTGCCATTGCTAATTTGTCATTTGTCTGTGCTCCGAGGAGCATACCAATAATTGGCCGGTTGTCTAAATTAGCAATTGGAAGATTTGTTGTTCTGGCATTGAATTGTCCTTTTACTTTACTAGCTTCACGCATTGTATCTGTGTGAACCAATCCATTCTTCGCTATATATTTGGCATATCCAACTGTATTAACTGCTCTTTTTTCTTCGTGAAATGCTGTTTGAGGGCCATTGTTGGCTTCATGCATCCAGTATCGTCCATTTTCATCAATTGCTAAGTCTATACCAAGTTCATCCAAGGCGAGTCCGTGAAGTTTGTCGAGGTGCCAAGCTAAATCCATGGATAACTTTAGAATAGCTTCTTCATGTGTTTTTCCCCGTTCGCCATATTCATTTTCAAGAAAAGTAAGCAGATCCTCAACTCTGCCTTCTGTGCTAATATTACTAAGATTACTTTTCTTACTTCCAACACGTGGATAAATATGAGTTAGTTGCCATTTCCCTTCTATGTCTTTTTGGACATGTGCACGAATATGATAAGGTTCATCATTTTTTGTTCTAGTATGAATATAACGCTGAATAATATAGCTGCCTTTTTTACTTAAAATAGTTCTTTGCAGCCATTCATTGAATGCGCTCTGATTTAAAACCTGTTGTTTCTTCTGGTCTAATAACGAATACCGGTTCCCTTTTTTAGTAATAAAATATATATTTTCTCCTCGATTTCCTGCAAGTGCTTTGAATACTACGCTATTATTATTCTCTAAAAAGTTATGTACCATTTCTTCGTTGGTACAAATCTTAAAAGGGACCAGTAGATGAGCATAATCTTTATATTGAACGATCCTTTTTGGTAGTGAGTATTTATTTCCTACATGGAAACTGGTAAATGGAATTTGCCTACGTAATTTGCGCTCGGTGTGTGACCTTCTTCCACCGCCTACATTATTAATAACATCGGGAAAAGAAGCTGCAGTACGTTCCCATTTTCCATTTTGAAATTCATCCGCTTCGATTTGTCCTGAGTCAAAGTCAACATCACTGGATGAGAAAAAGAGTAATCTAGTATTTTGCTTCTCACTTTCCTGAACTAAAGCATTAACACGTTCTTCCGTGTAAAATGTTCTAGGATTCCGTTGGGAAGCAAAAACACCGATTGTAATAAATCTGTTCTCATCTTGAACACCTACTTTTTCTGAAAAGGAATTTCTCAAGTTTTTAAGCTGTGGTATAAATGAAAACTGTAGTATTTCTGCAATCTTGGTAAGCTTCCCATTCTCAAGGTTCTGTGCGATTAAGAGTAATTGCTTTTCTACTTTCTCTTTTTGTGGAATATATTCAGTCATTGAGGAATTGATGATTTTATTAATCGCCTCAGCCCCTTCAAGCATGGAACTATAGATGAATATACTTTGATTTAATTCCTTGTCTTTAATCAACTTAGAAAAATGGTCTGACGCTTCCAATAATGTATCTAATATATTTAACGCTTGTTGAAGTTGTTTATTTTTTGATTTTACCATGGCTGACACTCCTGAATAACTTGTTTTAAAATAAATGAAAAGTTGTAGTTCTCTATGTTTTTTATCGGATAATCGCAATGATTATTTAAGATAAGATAGTGAGAAAATTTCTTGAGATGATTTATTTTACTTGAAAACATAACCCTGCAAGTCTACTAAATGTTAACCCTGTCACTTCATTTAAGAAATAAAGTTTATTAATGTTATTTTCGTTGATGATAACTTGGTACCCTTTAGTAGGGGAAGAGTCTTGATCTTTTAAATGATTAAAGTAATTTATATAGAAGGTGTCATTCTTGTAGCTTACAATTAGTTCATCAAGTATTTTTAGCGTTGTATTAATTTCATTTGTTGGGGACATGATTTTTATTTCTGTTGGCAGATACAAGGTCGTTCTCTTTGCCGCGAGCTTAAAGTTGTAGTTGTAACTATTTATACATTTCCTATACATAGTTTCATGTAGATGTGGTTCTACATGATAATGAAAGTAATTTATCTGAAATTGGTCATATAGAATAATTCGATTTTGGCTGTCCCGGTGAAATGAAAGGTTATATTTATTATGTAAAAATTCAATTAGCCAATCGATTTCGTAACTGGTGAAGTTTTCGGTTGATAATATTACTTTTCTTACTATACGTCCATCAGGTTTCAAATGACCATCATCCATATACCACCAGGCTAATGAATGCTCATTAAAATACCTGGTCATTAATTTGAATGGTAATACTTTCCCTTGGGATGAATACCACTGCTTTCTTAAATATGTAATAATATCAGAGGTTTTTGATTGAACATAATATGCTTCACTGAATCCTTGTTTTAAACGAGTATCAATTGACTTTTTGTATTTAGGTGGGCATAAAGGTATATGCTCTAACAATTGCTCATAACAATATTTACTCCATCCATAATCTTGAATAGTATGAGTATATTGGAATCTTGGCTTTCTCCCTTTTTGGATTGTTATACTCCCGTCACCTAATAATTTACCAATTATCATTGCTTTAAATGAAGGACTTGTTTTATTCCATATTTGCTCCATGGCCACACCTCATAATAAGAATGTATGTTCGTGTATAATATTATACCATAATATTTATATAGATAAGAATTTTTTGGATTTTAATTCACTTCATTTCGCTCCCATTCATCCCAAGTAACACCATATGGGGCACCACCTGACGTGTACCCAGCAATATATGCAAACGTCTCATCACTTTCATCACACCAGGAATCCTCTATTTCTTCATTTTTCTTTTGTTCTGCTATGTATTGGAGTGCATTTGCGTGATCTTGTAAATTTTTCTTATACGTAGGATCAACAGGGTGATCCAACATTTCAAGCTCTTTGATAGCACAAAGTTTATCGACGGCGAAATGCTTGCTATAGCCACGCACCAGATTTTGCCATCATATTTGGGGATCCAGTGTTTCGCCGCATTTAGTCTTGATGTGCGTTTAAGCCGTTTATGGCGTGGTGTGTTTGACTTCTTCTTCTTTCGTTTTCCTATATTGCATCTCCCTTTTTCTGTTCATAGTTAGACTAAAATCGTTTATACCGCATACTTATTGGAAATTTTGTATAATAACAGTATAACATTTTTAAAATGAGGGTTATTATGGGCTACGAGGTGGAAAATAAACTTCAAAAAGCGATGCATAAAATTGAACGGTTGAAAAAGGAAAATTCCAGACTGCGACAACTATTACAGCATCATCAAATTCGAGATCCACTTAATGAATTGGAAAGCAGTACGAAAGCTGAGAAATTAAAAAAGCGGGTTAATCTGTTTAGAAGTCTTTTCAGAGGAAGAGAAGATGTTTTTGGCAGGAAGGAAAGTATAAACTTTCCTATCCTGCATAAGTGCAACTAAGGCTTATGCCAAAAAAACCTTGGCGATAAGCCAAGTTTTCTAACCTATCGGTGGGAAGTGGATAATGGAAAGGCTGGTTACTCTCCCGCACGTAGCAACGACAGTTTTCAGCCCTTCACAGATGAGGTGATATACGATCATCTCACTGGGGAAAAGACAATTGGGATTTATCCTGTTTTACTAGATAATTCATGCTGGTTTTTGGCCATTGATTTTGACAAGAAAAATTGGCGAGAAGATGTGCAGGTTTTTATGCAAACGTGCAGTACCTTTGGTGTACCAGCAAGTGTGGAAAGGTCGCGCTCTGGAAATGGGTGTCATGTCTAGATCTTTTTTCAGGAACCTATCCAGGCGGATGTCGCGCGAAACCTTGGGACAATTCTATTGACTGAGGCAACGGAGAGAAGTAGTCAAAACGGGTTGAGTTCTTATGACAGAATGTTTCCGAATCAAGACAGTGTACCTAAAGGAAAGTTAGGAAACTTAATTGCTTTACCACTACAAGGCAGTCCGAGAAAATATGGGAACAGCGTATTTGTTGATGAAAAATTTAATCTCTATACAGATCAATGGCTATATTTGTCTAAGGTGAAAAGGTTAAGTAAAAAAGATGTTGAATCCATTGTTGCGAATAGTCATGATGCTTTTGTAGTGAAAGAAAGTCTTGTATCAGTTGAAAGCAACCCCGAACAAATTAATGTGCTGTACAAAAACGGTATCTATATTTCAAAACAGAATTTACCTCAACATTTAGTTAAAGAAATCGCTCAGCTTGCAAAATTTAGTAACCCTGCGTTTTATCAAGCGGAGAAAAAACGTTTATCCACAAAAGAGATTCCACGTGTGATTGATTGTTCAGAAGAAACCTATGAATATTTGTTTTTGCCTAGAGGGTGTATGGAAGAGCTTAAAAATTTGATGGAAGTGAAATCAATTGAAATGGTTTTAAGCGATGAGGCTATTCTGGGGACGTCCATTGATGTTCAATTCCACGGGAAGTTATCACTGCAGCAAGAAGAGGTTCTCCAAGCAATGCTGGAAAATAAAACAGGTATATTGTCAGCGGCGACGGGATTTGGAAAAACCGTTGTTGCAGCGTCCATTATAGCCGAGCGACAGGTGAATACACTCGTCATTGTTCACCGAAAGCAATTAATGGATCAATGGAAGGAACGTCTCGCTTCATTCTTTAAAATTGATTCTAAATCTATCGGACAAATAGGAGGCGGAAAAAATACAGCTACAGGCATTGTGGATATTGCTACGATTCAGAGCTTGAATTATGGTGGCATCGTGAAAGACAGTGTTAAAAATTATGGTCAGGTTATTGTTGATGAGTGCCATCACCTGTCAGCATTTACGTTTGAAAAGGTGTTAAAAGAAGCAGATGCAGCATATGTTCATGGATTAACAGCGACACCTAAACGTAAAGATGGACTTGATCCCATCATGCGGATGCAACTTGGTCCGATTCGTTATAAAATAAGTGCAAAGGATCAAGCAAAAGTACGGCCATTCAAGCATATTCTACTACCGAGGTATACTAGATCAAAAGCGCAGAAAGCGATAACCAGACACTGTACTCTGAACTTGTTTCGAATGCACCCCGTAATGAATTAATTTTTAATGATGTTTTAAACGAACTAGAACAAGGTGCTGCTCCAATTATACTGACGGAGCGGATTGAACATGTTAAGAAACTGGAAGCAATGTTTGAAGGGTTTACCAAAAATTTAATTATTTTAACCGGGGAGATGACGAAGAAGGAAGAAAGAATGCGGTTAAATAAATTGGAAAAATTGTCGGACGATCAGGAGCGGCTGGTAATTGCAACCGGAAAATATATAGGTGAGGGCTTTGATAATGCAAGGCTTGATACGATGTTTCTGACTATTCCCATATCATGGAAGGGAACACTGCAACAGTATGTTGGCAGGCTACACCGGCTGCATGAACGGAAAACGACAGTAAAAGTATATGATTATGTTGATCATCACGTACAGATGTTTCAAAAGATGTTCAGGAACAGGAAGAAAGGGTATAAAACGTTGGGATATGTGAACAAGGAGTCTTCGTCTGAAGTAGTTACGCAGCAGATGAACTTGTTTTGACAATATATTGACTCTAGTAGTCAATGATGTTAATTTTCACTTATCACTCAAAATGCATTACAATATAGAATATATAATACATTACAAAATTTGATTGGGAGG
>JBDNGJ010000277.1:0-1799 GCA_041689365.1 Virgibacillus sp. | reverse complement strand
CGGGATCTTCAACCTGATTCCGGGATTTTCTCATATTTCAGTTCTCATTTTATCATGGATCAATGATCTCCTCCTTTTGCGAAACTTATTTATAATGTTTTTCTAATAATCCAAATAATGTGATATTATAGAAGTATGCTTGTATAATATATAAAAGGAGATGTTTCGTATGATGCAAGTCCCTTTAACAGTTGGACCTATGCTTGAACATGCAGAGAAATTTTTCTCAAAAAAACAAGTCATCTCGCAAACGCACGATAAGCTTCACCGGCTTACATATGCCCATATCGGAGAAAGGACAAGGCGCTTAATGAGTGTTCTCGAAGGTTTGGGAATACAAAAAGGTGATCGAGTTGGCACATTAGCCTGGAACCATCACCGGCATTTGGAGATTTATTTTGCCGCACCAGGTATGGGGGCCGTGTTGCACACCATTAATATCCGACTATCCCCTGAGCACATTATTTACATTATTAATCATGCGGAAGATAAGATTTTATTTATTGACGAAGACGTTTTACCCCTCATCGAAGCCGTACAGGATAAGCTTCAAACGGTTGAAGCATTTGTCGTTATGACTGACAAGTCCGAACTTCCAGAATCTACTTTAAAACCACTTTATTCATATGAAGAATTACTGCATACAGGAGATCCTACACATGAATTTTCTAAAACAATCGACGAAAATGACCCAGCCGGAATGTGCTATACATCCGCTACAACCGGGAAACCTAAAGGTGTTGTCTACTCGCATCGCGGGATAGTCCTGCACAGTTATGCTCTCGGATTAGCCGATTCAGCTGCAGTATCAGAGTCTGATGTATCAATGGCTGTCGTACCACAGTTCCACGTTAATGCCTGGGGGACCCCATTTGCATGTACCTGGTTTGGATCGACACAAGTCATGCCTGGACCACGGTTCACGCCAAAACGACTCGCCGAATTCATAGAAAAATTTAAAGTCACTATTACAGCAGGAGTTCCAACTATATGGCTAGGATTACTGCGGGAACTGGAACAAGGGGATTATGACACGTCAAGTTTACGTGCAGTACTTTGTGGCGGATCAGCCGCTCCAAAGGGACTTATCCAAGCATTCGAACAAAAATATAAAATTCCATTTATTCATGCCTATGGCGCAACTGAAACAACACCACTCGTGACGCTTTCCAGACTGAAGAGCTACCAGGAGGAAGAACTAAGTGACGACGATAAGTTGGATCAACGTGCAAAACAAGGCGCATTGATACCTGGTCTCGATATGAAAATCATGGGTAATGATGGCGAAGTTGCCTGGGATGGTGAACAAATGGGTGAGTTACTCCTTCGCGGGCCATGGATAGCCGATGAATACTACAAGGATGAACGAAGCGAGAATGCGTTCGTTGATGGTTGGTTCCATACTGGTGATGTTGTAACCGTAGACGAGGAAGGCACACTTAAAATTGTCGATCGTACGAAGGATCTGATTAAGAGTGGTGGAGAATGGATTTCTTCCGTTGATTTGGAGAACGCCCTTATGGCACATGAGGCTGTTTTCGAGGCTAGTGTTATAGCAATTCCAGATACTGAGTGGCAGGAACGACCAATTGCATGCGTAGTTTTACACGAAGGGTTCGCAGACAAAGTTGGTAAGGATGATATGCTTGAATTTATTCGTCCACAATTCGCAAAATGGTGGCTGCCGGATGATGTACTGTTCTTCGATGAAATCCCTAAAACATCAGTGGGTAAATTCCTTAAGCGCCAGTTACGTGAACAGGTAAAAGAACATTATAATATGCAAGGGTAATAAGGTT
>JBDNGJ010000276.1:0-27890 GCA_041689365.1 Virgibacillus sp. | reverse complement strand
GGAAGAGCCGTGTGCGGTAATACTGCACGCACGGTTCTGTGAGGAGTTGAGGAGCACGCCCACCAAAACGGGGTGCGCTCCCGCTTACTCGACTGGGAGCTGAGGCCTAGATGAGACTACGCAGCGACGTAGGAGCAAGGAGGCTCATCAGCCGCCCTTGGTGCGCGAAGTGTATTTCCGGAGCGGTGTCATCGCACTCAGCAGTTAGTTCGCAGTTTATATCAAATACGTACAGTTGATCCAAGGTCAACTCAAGTAGTGTATCTTTATATTTTCTTACTCCTTCAAGGTTTATGCGTTCATTTTACGTTGCGAAAGTTGAGTTAAATATAAATGCGACATAGTGAAATTTTCTTGCACCACTTCGTCATCAATGCAACACCTGCTCAAACCCTCACTTTTGCAGTCTTACTTGCCATGGTCTCACCCATCAGGTTTATGAGAACCGGTTGTTCACATACTACATCACATTTATATTAACTAGAGACCAAGCTTAATTTTAATGACCCTTCATACGAACGTGCATTCGTAAACGATTTTTGGTAAAATGAAAATATAAAGTTATTTTAAAAAGAGGTGATCGTTTGGCAGAACAAATTTCATTTATTCATGCGGCGGACTTGCACCTGGATAGTCCATTTAGGGGGCTTGCACATATACCTGAACATATTTTTAAGAAGGTAAGAAACAGTACCTTTGATGCATTAGATAGACTGATTCAAACGGCAGTAGATAAGAATGTTGATTTTGTGCTGATTGTTGGTGACTTATTTGATAATGAAAAACAGAGCTTAAAAGCACAAGTACACTTGCGCAGAGCCTTTGAAGAATTGCGGAATCATGACATAAATGTTTATTTATCCTATGGGAATCATGATTTTATCAATGGCAATATCCATCCTGTTACATACCCGGATAATGTTTTTATTTTTCCTAATGAAAAAGTATCTCATTTTACGTTTGAGAAAAATAATGAAACTTCCGCTGCTATTTATGGATTCAGCTATGAAAATCGAGCAGTAATAGTAGAAAAAGTAAAGGAATACCACCGAGTTTCGGAAAAAATTCCATTCCACATTGGGATGCTTCATGGAAGTCTGCACAGTAATACAGATCACGATGTATATGCCCCCTTTTATTTATCGGATTTAACAAATAAAAACTTTGATTATTGGGCTCTTGGCCACATTCATCAGCGGGAAGTATTAAAAGAGAGCCCTCCTATTGTATACCCTGGAAATATTCAGGGGCGTAACCGTAAAGAAACTGAAAAGAAGGGCTGCTACCATGTTGTGTTATCCGAAACAGATACAACGATGACATTTATGCCGCTGCAGTCCCTTGAATATAATGCTTTAACTATTGATGTTTCTGATTGCAATGAGCCTCATCAGTTGGAAACAAAAATTCAAAATGAAATAAATGAATGTACAAAGGATTCGGGGCCGCAACTACTTCAGTTACTATTAAAAAGCAATCAGGATAATCTGCAAAATTGGCACGATGAACGAATGATGGACGAAGTTATTGAACTCGTCAATGAAACAATCCTCCATCAGGCAAACTGGAAATATATTTTCCGTTATGAGATTGAACGTCTGTTTTCGATAGATAATGAACTTGCACAGGGAGAGCACTTTGTTGGGGAAGTAATTCGCCACTTCGATGAGGTATCCATCCAGACGTATTTAAAGGAATTATATCAGCATAAACAGGCAAGAAAGTATATGGATACAATGAATGATGAAGACGAAATACGTATTAAACATAAAGCGAAACAAATGCTCGTCCATGAACTTTTAAAAAATGGAGGTGATTAATTTGCAAATAAGACATGCAACTATTTATGGGTTTGGAAAATGGGTGGATGACTCAATCGACTTTTCAAATGAATCATTTGTCTGCGTTTACGGAGAGAATGAATCCGGGAAATCTACGTTACAGCATTTTATATTATTTATGCTATTCGGGTTACCTCCAAAAAAACGGGCATATTTTCGGCCCAAAACAAGCGGTAAAATGGGTGGCAGACTAACCCTATTTGATGATGACTGTGGCGAATTTACGATTGAACGAATTGATGGAGTGCAAAACGGAGCAGCTGCATGTTACACGACAGATGGTAAATCCTATGATGAGGATTGGCTGCAGGAACGGTTAAACGGGATGACACAGGCAACGTTTCAATCTATTTTTTCATTTTCTGCTGCTGATTTAATCAATATCCGAAATATGAAGGAAGATGAACTTGGAGAAGTGCTGCTTGGAGTTGGATTAACCGGTTCTAAAAATATACATGCAATTGAAAAGCAGCTGGAAAATAGGATTGGTGAACTTTTTAAACCTTTCGGAAAGAAACCTGAAATTAATCAGCAATTAGAAATGCTCGGTGACTTATTCGCTACTTTACAATCCTACCAAGAAACAGAGGCTACTTATCGGGATAAAAAATCAAACGTATCAGCTATTTCTAATACTATTGAGAGGAATCAGGGAGAATTGAAATTGGCGAAGGAGAACCTCATTCGTATCGAGAAAAAACAGCAGGCACTTCCAAGTGTTAAAGCGTATCAACGCGAGATGGAACGCCTCACTGCATTTCCTGACGATATAAAGTTTCCAGAGAATGGAGTCGGGCGACTTGAAACATTGAAGGAAAAATTATTGCCGTTAAAAAGTGAATTATCCGTGCTGCAGGATAATAAAAAAAAGTATGAAGAAAAAAAGGATTCGCTAAAAGCCAGTTTATATGAGGATTCTGTATATGAAAATGCAGAAGCATTAATCCAGCAAAAACAACATTACATAGAGAATAAAAGGGAACTAGATAAGCAAGATAAGTCAATAAAGAAATTTGATATACAAATTCAGACAGAATTAGATCAATTAAATATTGGAATTACACCTGAGAATTTAACGGAAATAAACCTCCCCTTTCATGTTGAAAAGTCGTGGAATCAGCTTAAAAATGATATGGATCAACTGAAGCTAACTGAGGGACATATACAAGACGAGTACAGGCAATTAAAGAAAAACCAAGATTATCTAACCACCCAAAAGTCCGAAATCACTGATTCACTCCTGCGCGAGACCCAGATGAGTGAGTTAATGAAACGTATCAATGACTATCAACATCAGGAGTATTTAAAGAAAGCAAAAGAAAATACAATTGAGCAACAGAAAAACTGGAAGATAGTGAAGGAAAAGAAAGAAAAACGTACAAAACTATTGCTGACTGGGAGTGTAATTACTGCAATCCTTGTGGTTATTTTAGCATTTGTTCAGGGGCAGGAAGCATTATTCGGTGTTTCAGCTTTAATTCTGGCTGGTGGGATTATTCAGCAGTACGTCAGCGGGAAATCAATGCGTGAAATGGAAAGTATGCTGCAACACAGTGAAGTGATTCCCAATCGTGTAACAGAAGAGGAAAGGTTGGAGGCAGAACAATTACTTGAAGCAAATAATCAAAGGAAAAATGAGTTAGCTTCTCTAAAGGATCGGCTACGGTCGATTGATATTGAATTGTTACAGTGGGAAGAAAAGAAGAATGGTTTACAACAAAAGAAAAATCGTATAAATGAGATGGTGATTTCTCAGCATGAGCAATATCCGTTCTTAAAGCAAATTGAGATAATGTATTGGCCTGAGTTTTTCCATACATTGAAGAAGTTAATTGGCCTTGATCGTGAAAAAACACAATTAAAAAGTCAATATGCTGCACTAGAGAAAGAAATGAACAATTTTCATCAACAGCTGTCTGCTTTTTACCAGGCTAGAAATTGGGAGTCGAATAAAACAGTTGAACAAAAACTTGAGGAAATAGAGAATTTCTTGACAGAACATCAAAATGTACTTGGATTAGTAGAACAATATGAAACCTGGATTAGTGAGAATGTTGATGAACAGCGAGAAACAAAACAAAAAATGCACATATATGAACAAGAAATAGCCGGATTAATTGCTTTTGCCAAGACAGAAACAGAGGATGAATTTTTAAAACAGGCAAGACAACTGGAAGAAAAGCAAAAACATGAAGCGGAACTGGAACAGTTAACCGAACAGATTGCACGAATCTTGCCGAGTAAAGAAGAATATAAAGCCTTGTTACAAGAGGATATTCAGGAAAATGAACTGGAAGTGTTTCAGGAACAAATCACAGCACAGATAGACAAACTCGAAAATGAAATCGACCAGATGCGCCAGGAACGTGCGGATATTGATGCAGACCTTTCAAATATGGAGTCTTCCGAAACACATTCAGAAGTATTGCATCGTTATAATATGGAGCAGGAACAATTAGGAAAATTAGCAGAAGAATGGTCAGTTTATAAAACTGCTAAAGAAATGCTGATTGAAACAAAGCGAGACTACCGTGATAAATATTTGGGAGTTGTAATCGAGAAGACAACTGCTTATTTTAAAGTATTAACAGCAAATAAATATAAACATATCTATGCTCCGGGAGCGAGTACTCCATTTCAGGTGGAATCAATTGAAGGCATACGCTATGAGGCTCAAGAATTATCACAGGGTACCATTGATCAGTTATATGTTTCATTGCGTTTGGGTATAAGTGATGTAATGAGCGAAAAGCATCGGTTACCTTTTATAATCGATGATGCTTTTGTTCACTTTGACTTGGACCGTACGAAGCGGATAATAGAGATGCTGAATGACGTAGCCACGAACCAGCAAATTATTCTGTTCACATGTAAGAAAGATGTTATGGAGTTAACAGCGAATACAAATGTCATTAATTTGAGAAATTCTGTTCGCATAAATTAGATATTAATGATAAACTATTTTCAGATAAATGAGTCATAATTTGACATTATTTACGGACGAATATTGCAGTTGGAGGGAAATCCATTGCCTAATGAAAACACCCCAAACGATGTAGAAAAATATGAAGAGACAATTGAAAAGTTTATTCAGGTAATTGCCAGAAACATGAATCTGTATGGAATTACTTCCTCTGTAGGACGACTATATGGTGTCTTATATTTCTCCAATCAGCCAATGACATTGGATGATATGCGCGAGGCGTTAGTAATGAGTAAAACAAGTATGTCCACAGGTGTTCGTGCATTATCTGATATGAAAATGGTTGAGTCTACCTTTAAAAAAGGGATACGAAAAGACTTATACCAATCAGAAGAAGACTGGTACAAATCGTTTACATCATTATTCGGAAATCGCTGGCGCCATCATACAGAAACAAATATTGAAGAGGCTGACGAAACTGTATCAGAACTGAAAGTTATTTTAGAAGAAACAGATGATGAGGGTTTAAAACATAAGATTCATCAGGATATTGACCGGCTTCAATATGCACGAAACTATTATGAGTGGCTAATGCAAGTTATTCAGCTAATAGAATCAGGGAAAATATTTGAGTATATTCCAAAAAATGATAAATAAGGGGCTGTTTTCTAAAAGATTGTTGCTATTAATATAAACTGTGACATATTGCGGAGGATTAATTTCAGTGCTATGATACAGCATCGGAAATACACTTCGCGCTCCTTAGGGTGGCTGGCAAGCCTCCTCACTGCGCACTGCGGGATCTCGCCGATGCCTTTCATCTCGCAGAAGTCTTTAAAAAGCAACAAAGTTTACGAAAAGAGCCTAAACAAAAAACACCGAAGAGAGATGGACATAAAATGGCGTGACACCTTAATGCCTTTGTCGGTCTCTTTTTGGTCTACGGGGAGGATTATTATGAAGAACGGAATAGGAAATTTTAGTATTGGTGATTATTTTGACAATTTCATTTTAATAAAAGAATCCTCACGTGGAGTTACAAGCAACGGAAAACCGTTTCTTACACTAATTTTACGTGATACAACGGGGGAGATAGAAGCAAAGCTTTGGGATACCAATAAAGAAGATGAGGAAATTTTTGTTCCAGAGCAGATTGTTAGACTTACTGGGGAAATCAACCAGTTTCGTGGGAAGGCGCAATTAAAAATTACTTCTATCCGCCCAGCACAATCAACTGATGGCGTACAAGTGTCTGACTTTATCGCAAAAGCTCCGGTAGAAAAAGAAGTGCTTATGGAAAAATTAACCGAAACCATTTTTGAAATGAAAAATCCCTCTATGCAACGTATCGTTCGTGCTTTTATAAAAAAATATCAGGAGGCACTATTAACCTATCCGGCGGCAAGCAAAAATCACCATGAATATGTATCAGGTTTAGCACACCATATTGTAAGTATGCTTGCATTAGCAAAAGATCTTCATAAATTATATCCAGAGTTAAACAAAGATTTACTGTATGCGGGCATTATATTACATGACCTTGGTAAACTGAAAGAGTTATCCGGTGTTGTTACAACATCATATACAATTGAAGGAAAATTGCTGGGGCATATACCAATGATGGTTGAGGAAATAGGTCATATAGCTAAGGAACTTCAAATTGAAGGGGAAGAAGTCTTAATCCTGCAGCATCTAGTATTGTCCCATCATGGAAAGGCAGAGTGGGGAAGTCCTAAACCTCCTTTAGTTCGTGAAGCTGAGTTATTACATTTAATCGATTTAATAGACGCAAAAATGAATATGCTGAATCGCTCTCTGGATAAAGTTAAACCTGGAGAATTTACAGAGCGAATGTTTGCGATGGATAACAGAGCATTCTATAAACCACTTTTTGAGGAAAAATAAAGAAACATAGTGGGTTTCGTTTCCTATCACAACATTGAAGAAATGACCATCAAATTGTATGCTGTATGCGTATTTGATGGTCATTTTTTGTTGATGGGTAAAAAGCCGGTACTGGAACCTGTCAGATGAATTAAGTCATTTTTTTGATCTTTTGTTCATATACATGTTATAGATGATGGACAAGGAGGGCTAATCTTGATAGTTGGAGTACCTTGGTGGGTTTTTATGATGATTATTTTTATTTTCCTTAGTGGTTATATGGCTTTTAGGGCTATGCGTGCAGAAAAACAATTGGAACACCAATTTATTGAACGTGAAGGCAAGATTTACATGGAACGTATGGAAGAAGAACGTAAACATAAGCAGGATAGGGAGCAACATGTATCCCAATAAAAAGAACGGCTAATCCATTCAGCGATGGACTAGCCGTTTTCGTTTTAACCTTGAGCTTTGCTTGTCTTTGGTTGTTTAAGAATATCTTCTAATCCTTCTACTTTAATGTCAACGTTAGCATCCTCAATTAATTTGTTAATTTTTTCTCTTGCTTTTTGCGGATCCATGCGCTGATTTAAAATGCTGCGACGAATATCTTTTTTATTTTCTTCAAATGATCCGATGTCTTTTTCTTTTTCACGCTTGTCCGTCACTTTAATAATGTGAAAATCATGCTGGGTTTTGACCGGATCACTTATTTCACCAACATCCATACTGTATGCGGCATCTTCAAATGCTGCTGCCATTTTACCAGTTGAGAAATAACCAAGTTTCCCGCCATCTGCTGAATTCGATTTATCTGTCGAATACTCTTTGGCAAGTTTAGCGAAATCGCCGCCATTATCTAATTTCTTCTTAACTTCTTTTGCTGTTTCTTTATCTTTCACTAAAATATGCTGTGCTTGTACTTCCGTTTTCTTACGCTCATATTGTTCCTTTAGCTCTTTTTCTGTAATCTCGATATCTTCTGCTACAGCTGCTTCCTGAAGAAGGCTGAGACGGAGCATCTTACGAAAGGCTTCTTCATCTTTAAATCCCTGTTGCTGTATTGCCTGTTGAAATCGGTCACCTAATTGATCTTTAACACTTTGAAGCTCTTTATCAACTTCTTCTTCGGATACATCGTATTTACTACTAAGTACCTCTTCTGTCACTAGTTGCTGTAGTACACTTGCACCGTAACTATCCTTTAGTTCCTGGTAGAACTCTTCCTTTGTAACGTCTCCTGCACCTGATTCTGCAACTACTTTTGAGCTATCATCCGAATTACATGCAGCTAAGCCCAGAACACTAGCTGAAAGTGTGACAGCGATTGCTATTTTTTTCATGTGTGAACACCCCTAGTCGATTTGTTTCAATAGTTTTAAACTATTCACTAATATAACATTTTTTCTGCCAAAAAAATAGGCAATGATTATCTATATTTCAGGTTACTACATTCAACACTTTTACGTAAGAAGTTATTAGCAATACAAGAACCATGATATTAATGACACGGAATACTGTGGATTGCTTTCTTTCTTTCATTTCCATTTTCATGCAAAATTGATGTGTTAAAGAATTAAAAATCAATAATATGAACACAGCATAAACAGGAAAAAGAATACTCATACGATAAACCCCCTTAACAAACATACAACATACATAATTCATATTTAATACTGTATCAAAATATCGTCTACATGAACAGTATTAATTGGTTTAATTCGTAGCTTTAAGAATAGCATAAATTTGTTCTTACGGATATGTGCTAATAAGGATTACACTCATTATAGTTTTCTATGCACAATCAAAAAGGGACCTGACTTAATATGTCAGGTCCCATCCGTATTTAATTTTCTGTTTTCACTAAAATCGCAAATTCATCATTGCTGTTTTCAACAAAGGATCGTTTTGGAGCTTTTGAAATATTAATTACATATAAAAAGTCTGTAAAAGTCATTGCAATATGAATTGAAGTAAATAATAGGAAATATACGTAATAGTCTACAAACATATAAGTTGCCAATCCGGCTGGTATGGTAATAAATAATGTTGGTGCGATTGCAACTAGTAAAGAAACTTTTTTAGTTAATGGTTTTTTTGTATAATAATTAATAATAGGAAAGAATAAATTTTTTCGTTTATAGACCAATCTTACTCGTTTATACATCATAATTAATGGTAAGATATGCATGAGCGAATGAACAGTTGGTAAAAAGAATACAGCGATTATTAATGGGATAATCCCGAATTCGTTCAAATTAACTGCACCATGTATAATTGAGAATGGTACATACAAAAATACGAATGATATTAGGCCAATCAAAAATGATAGAAGATATAACCTATTTATTCCATAGTCCTTATTAAAATTAATGGTTTTCCAGCAATTCATTTTTGATCCCTCCAGTAATATAATTCGCTAAAAGCATGACTAATCCTTCAAGCATAATAGTACGTTTCATCGTAAAAATCAATAGTTTTTTCGTAAAAAAAAAAGCCCTTTTTTAAAATTCTTCTGAATACTGCCGTGACAAAGGATTTAGGTGTAAAAATAATTCGTCTGGGAGGTCAATTTTATTGGAAAATATAGAACGAAATGAAACATCGGCATTTCATCTATGTTTACTAGCTAATGTTATTAATATGGAGCAGTTTCCGTTAATTAAGTTACTCGTCGAAAATGACATATCGCGGACAGAGTTTGAGGAATTATTGAATCTTTTAGAAATACTTGACAGTCAATTAGAGGAGCAAAAAGAAGAAGGATTTTTAAATTTTACTGGGTTATTGGTCCATTTTGCAGGTATGCTCAATAAGAAGCTGTACCCGAATGAAACGATTTATGCATTAAAAAAAGAAGGATATTATCCCTCTTTAATCAACGAATTTGTAAAGGTGTTAAAGGAAAATGAAGATTGAGGGTAACTGTTAACTCTGTCTCATGTTCCGGAATGATGACTCAACCTGTTTGTGGAAATTAATGACTTTTAATAACTTCTCGTTTGTTTCATGGCCTTCTTCCGTATCATGATGCTCAAGTTTTTCACGAATAACCTCAAGCGAATCTTTCTGATGGTTAACTGCATCGAGCCATCTATTTACATAGAAACTCATAAAGTTTTTAAATAGATAAGAATTAGCCTCATATAAATCCTTTCGTACCCCTTTTTTCCACACCCGGGTTACAAGGTTTGAATCGGATAAATTCCGTATACTTGTGCTCATAGAGGTCTTACTTTTTCCCAATGCCTCGCCCATATCATCTAAAGTCATTGGTTTTTCAGCTAAGTACATATAAGCAAATAGCCTTGATTCCAAAGGAGTCAAACCAAACATTTCAATTGTTTTGGCGAATTCTATCAATATTTTATTTGTAATATTTTCTGATGTTGATTCCAACATAAAATCCCCCCTGCGCACTGCTACATAAAGATTACACTAAAGTGAATTTTATTTAAAATTAGTGATACAATAGTAAATAGTAGCAAATAGGAGTAATTTTAAGAATGAGCGCGCAAAACTTTATACAGAATAAACTGTACGAAAAATACATACAAAATTAGCGGTACTTAATGTTTGAAATATAGTTGTAATAAATATATAGTATTACAAGTGAGTGATGCTGTTCGGATTTAGAAATCAGTTTCATAAAATACATGTGTGAAAAAAATAAGTAAATAGTAGCATTACTAAATTCCTGGATGCTCAGGAATAGTTATTATTTGAAAGAGAGAGGTGAATGATGTGCCGGTAATTGATGTTAAAGGCTTATCAAAAGTGTTTGGCAGAAATCCTAAACAAGCTTTGAAGCTTTTGGATGAAGGGGTTTCAAAAGATAAAATTTTAGAACAAACAGGTAACACAGTTGGAGTCAATCGCGCTACTTTTTCAGTAGAAGAGGGCGAAATATTTGTCATTATGGGATTGTCCGGTAGTGGTAAATCCACCCTGGTACGATTGGTTAACCGTCTAATTGAACCTACTGAAGGCAGTGTTCTAATTGATGACGATGATCTGGCAACTATGGATAAAAAATCATTGCGTAAAATTCGCAGAGAAAAATTAAGTATGGTTTTTCAGCGGTTTGCATTGTTTCCTCATAAAACAATTTTAGAAAACGCAGAATTTGGTTTAGAAATTCAAAATGTTCCTGTAGAGGAAAGAAAGAAAAAGGCACAGGAAGCATTGGAAATGGTAGGATTAAGTGGTTATATTCACCAGACACCAGGTCAGTTATCCGGTGGTATGCAACAGCGTGTCGGATTGGCACGTGCACTTGCTAACGACCCTGAAGTTCTGCTGATGGATGAAGCTTTCTCAGCATTAGATCCACTTATTCGAAAAGAAATGCAGGATGAACTTATTGACCTGCAGGAAAGTATGCAAAAAACAATTTTATTTATCACACATGACTTAGATGAAGCTTTAAGATTAGGTGACCGTATTGCATTAATGAAAGATGGTTCCATCGTTCAAATTGGA
Organism: Virgibacillus sp.; assembly: GCA_041689365.1. Classification (GTDB taxonomy): domain Bacteria; phylum Bacillota; class Bacilli; order Bacillales; family Amphibacillaceae; genus Lentibacillus. Next base: position 16,760 of record JBDNGJ010000276.1, on the reverse strand, counting down.
ACACCAGAGGAAATCTTGGTTAATCCAGCAAATGATTATGTAGAAAAATTTGTTGAAGATGTGGACCGCTCAAAGGTATTAACTGCACAAAATATTATGAAACGTCCAGAAACCATAAACATAGAAAAGCATGGTCCGCGTGTTGCGTTAGAGCGTATGCGTGAGGAAGGCATCTCGAGTATCTTAGTGGTCGACGGCAAGCGTAATCTGATGGGGTATGTAACTGCTGATGATGCGTCTGAAGCGAGAAAGAATGAAGTACGTGATATAAAAGAAATATTACGCACTGATATTGAAAAAGTAGAAAAAGAAACTTCCATGAATGAGATCTTTAATGTTATTCATGACTCACCAGTTCCTGTTGCAGTCGTTGAAAACGAAAAGCTTGTTGGAATTGTTGTCCGTGGAGCAGTTATAGCTGCACTTGCTGGAGATGGCGAGGTGAATGTAGGAGATGCTTAATAATTTATTGGATTTTGTACCTAGAATACCAGTAGCACAGGCAACAGAATGGTTTACGGATAAACTGACAGATTGGTTTGCGTTCCTATTTGATCCCATAAAAGAAAATTTTGGAATATTTATGGAATGGTCATCAGAAACGCTGATGCTGATTCCCCCGGTCATTATTATTCTGATTGTCGCAATACTAGCCTTTTTCCTATCTGGAAAAAAACTAGGGCTGACAGCGTTTAGTATAGTTGGGCTTTGGTTTATTTATAATCAGGGACTATGGGAACAATTGATGAACACATTTACGCTAGTTTTAATATCCAGTATTCTATCTGTAATAATTGGTGTTCCTTTTGGCATCCTAATGTCTAAAAGTAAAACAGCCGAGGCGATTATTACGCCAATTCTTGACTTCATGCAAACAATGCCAGCATTTGTATACTTAATACCTGCTGTTGCATTCTTTGGTATTGGAATGGTGCCAGGTATATTCGCATCATTGATATTTGCGACACCACCTACAGTACGTTTTACCAACTTAGGGATCCGGCAGGTTTCCAAAGAATTGGTTGAAGCATCTGATGCATTCGGCAGTACTGGAGCACAGAAATTAGTCAAAGTGGAATTACCAATGGCAAGAGCTACCATTATGGCTGGTATTAACCAGACAGTTATGTTAGCCTTATCAATGGTAGTTATCGCATCAATGATTGGTGCGCCTGGGCTTGGAAGAGAAGTTCTGTCATCATTACAACGTGCACAAGTTGGGACAGGATTTGTTGCAGGTGTTGGAATTGTAATACTTGCAATTATTATTGATCGATTCACACAAACAGTGAATTCGAAGAGTGATTAAGTTGGTACCTTTTCTTAACGAAGAGTTTCCATATATACAAATTTTAGAAAAAAGGGGAGATTTATAGTTATGTTTAAACTTAACTGGAAACGTCTCGGTATCGCTACCGGGCTTTCATTATCATTATTTGCAGCAGGCTGTGGTTCAGACGGCGGTTCAGGAGATTCCGGAAGTGAAGGCGGATCTGAAGATAAAGCTGCTAAAGTCGGTGAAGGTAAAGAAGTAGAACTTGCTTACGTTGAGTGGGATACAGAAGTTGCATCTACAAACGTTCTAGCAACGGTATTGGAAGACCTTGGTTATGATGTAGAAGTGACACCACTAGATAACGCAGTAATGTGGGAAGCTGTTGCAACTGGTGAAGCTGATGCTATGGTAGCTGCGTGGTTACCAAATACACACGCTACGCAGTATGAAGAATATGCAGACAAAATGGTTGAGTTAGGTGTTAACTTAGAAGGCGCAAAAATTGGAGCAGTTGTTCCGAAATACATGGATGTAAGCTCCTTGGCAGATCTTGATTCACAGGCCGGAAAAACAATCACTGGTATTGAGCCTGGTGCTGGTGTTGTAGCTGCAACAGAAGAAGCAGTTAAAACCTATGAGAACCTAAGTGACTGGGAAGTTAAAACATCATCAAGTGGTGCTATGGCTACAGCTTTAGGTGAAGCAATTGAAAATGAAGAAGAAATTGTTGTTACTGGTTGGTCTCCACACTGGAAATTCCAAAAATATGACTTAAAATATTTGGAAGATCCAAAAGGTGTATATGGTGATGCAGAAACAATCGAAACAATGGCTCGTAAAGGACTTAAAGAAGATCTTCCAAACGCATACAAAGTTATTGATGCATTCAAGTGGAGTTCTGCAGACATTGAAAGTGTAATGCTTTCAATCCAAAACGGGACTCCTGTTGAAGAAGCAGCAGCAACATGGGTTGAAGAAAACCAAGATAAAGTAGATGAATGGACTTCAGGAGTAGAATAAAACTGAAATAGAGGCTGATACTAAAGAGTATCAGCCTTTAGTTTAGCAAGTAAGTTAGTACTAACGGTTGATAAGTACAACAGCTGCCACAAATATTGGCGCTTCCAAGTTTTCTAAACGAAATTGATATGAAGGAGATGATTAGAAGCATGTTCAAAAAGAATCATAGATGGACAAAAATAGCCTTTATTTTAGGACTATTAGCAATACTTATTGCGGCTGGATGTGGATCCGGTGGGGGCAATGAGGACAATGCGGACAATGCAGGTAATAATGAAGTGAATATGGACAGTGAGGGAACAAATTTTAGTGAAGCAGTAGACCATACAATTACCGGTATCGAGCCAGGAGCAGGAATATCTGTTACAACTGAGAAAGCAATTAAAGCGTATGATTCGTTAAATGGATGGGAAGTAACATTATCTTCCACTGCAGCAATGGCGTCAGAACTGGATAAAGCAATTAAAGATGAAGAGCCAATCATTATTACTGGCTGGAACCCACATTGGACATTTGCCAAATACCCAGATATGAAGTATTTGGATGACCCAAAGGGTATATATGGTAAAGAAGAAGTAATTAAGACGATTGTCAGACAAGGCTTAAAAGAGGAAAAGCCAAACGCTTACAAATTGGTTGACCAATTTAAGTGGGATGTAAAAGACATGGAAAGCATTATGTATGAATCTCAAGAAACTGGTGACGACATTGAAACAGTGGCCAAGCGCTGGGTAGAAGATAACCAAGATAAGGTTAGCGAATGGACAAAGGGTGTAGAAGAAGTTGATGGAAAAGAGTTTGAATTTGTATCAACCCCTTGGGACTCCGAACGTTCTTCAGCATTTGTGATGAAAGCTGTAATGGAGAAATTGGGTTATGAAGTCACGGTTACACCAGTAGATGTTGCAGTAGTATTTGAATCTATTGCAAATGGTGATGGTGATGCATCACTTGCAGCTTGGATGCCAGTAACACATAAGGATTTTTATGATGAGTACTCGGATCAATTTGAAGATCTTGGAGCAAATCTTGAAGGAGCTAAAATTGGCCTAGTTGTCCCATCATACATGGATATCGAGTCAATAGAAGATCTGAAACCTGCAGAATAAAAAGCATTTAATAAAAAAGTGGTTTAATTTCGGAGTACCTAACGCAATTTGTACCCTTAATTGAACTGCTTTTTTATATAATATGTTGTATTTATTACAGCATGTGAATGAGCAGAAATCGTGCTTGAGGAGTTCCATCTTCGGAAAGTGACAACATGCCTTTAAAGTGACAAATGTATATGGCCTCTTCAATATATTCAGGGTAAACAAAAAGAGCATGAAGTTGACTTGCAATTCAATGCTCCCTTTACATTCTAATTCTTTGGCTTCAACTTAATTGTCTACTCTTTTTTTAGTTTAGTTTCTAGATCTTTTAAGCTTGATTCAATTTGGTCTAAATATTCATGGATGTTCTCCTGATGTGGTTCAACCGTCCCTTTCCACTCCTGAACAGAACTTTTCATTTCTTGTGTCAGTTCTTTGATAAGAGCGGCACCTTCTTTTGAAGTTTCGGAGATTTGTTTTTTTAGACGCAGCCCATCCAGTTTGATATTTTCAAGCATACTTTTCCATTCTAAACCTTGTTCTTTTGCGCGATAGCGAAAGTCTCTTCCTGATGAGGGTGTACTAAGTAAAGTTGCGGCAGCACTCACCGTCCCGCCAACCATAATGCCGAGAATTAATGATTTTCCGTTTGCCATAGAGAATACGCTCCTTTCAACACTTGTTATATCTTTTCCTTTTTCAGGGTTACTATCAAACGTGTTTTTTCAAATATGTATCAGTTCTTTTCAAGTAATAAGATTTAAATAAAGGCTTTTCTCATTTAAGCCTGGGCGATTACGATGTTTTTCTAATTAATCCTCTGACAAGTAATGCCAGAGGATTAATGCATCACGTTAAATGAAAAAGTCTTTTACGTAAGTTGCTAATACGAGCATAACATCAATTGAATAACTCAATCTTATTATACCAAATAACGGGCAAAATCAAAAGTATTAATTTTCAGACTTATTCAAAAAAGGGATTTAGACTTCTTCACCAATTTCTTTTGCAATTTGCTGTAAATCTTCTGAAGTGTAGTCCTTTTCATGTATTATCCATTTTGATGAAAATCCGTCATTGTCTCCATAACGTGGTATGATATGAATATGTAAGTGGAACACTGACTGATCTGCTGGCTTTTCATTGTTATTCAAGAGATTCATCCCGATTGGCTGATACGCTTTTTTAATAGCGTTTGCTATTGTTGGAATTCTTGCAAAAAGAGAACTTGCAACTTCTGGCGGTGTCTCATAAATATTCTTGGTATGTGTCTTTGGTATTACTAGCGTATGTCCCTTAGTTACCTGGCTAATGTCGAGGAATGCATAGACATAATCATCTTCATATACTTTTGCTGATGGAATATCCCCGTTTAATATTTTACAAAAAATACAATCTTCATGTGGCATACAAATCACTCCTAATCATTTTACTTTATTGTATATAGGAATAGGGTGGAATGTAAAGCCATTACAATTAAATAAACAGGCCAGGCCCAAGTTAATGGACCTGCCTGCTTTAAGAAGTATGAGGATGCTAACAGTCTAACGTTGGGGACTTTGTAATTAATGTTAAATCGCATGTTGCTACTTAACGTGATTACAAAAACCTTTTTGTCAGCATCTCAAGTTATTGAGAAGCCCTGGCAAAAGGGTTTATTTCATTAGATTGTCGATCACAGAATTATCGATCACAAACACCTCATTTGTGTTTAAAACGGAATTTTATGATTGTTGTAAATCACAGAATTACCTTTCACAAACACCTCATTTGTGTGCAATACGACATTTTATGATGTGTTAGATCCTCATGACTTCATTTGTTAGTGTGAACGGATTAAGGGATTTTATACACAACTTTTTGTCGAAACCTGGTGAATAGTTTGTTTTGGCTTTACCCGCTAAAAATGGTAAAATTTTAGCTAAGTGAATACTAGGAGGAAAACTCGTGGAACCTTTGTTACATATTGATAATCTGTATGGTGGTTATACACACAAAAACGTCCTGAAAGGCATTTCTTTCAATGTTTTCCCAGGTGAAATTGTTGGACTTATTGGCTTAAATGGTGCTGGAAAGAGTACGACAATAAAACATGTTATCGGCTTAATGCATGCCAAAAAAGGGACGGTTGCTGTCAATGGCAAAACGTTTCAGGAAAACAGAACAACTTACCGGAATCAAATGGCCTATATACCGGAAATGCCGATACTGTATGATGAATTAACACTGTACGAACATCTGCAGTTGACTGCAATGGCTTATAATATTCCTGAAGATGTTTTTGAAAAAAGATTGCCACCATTGCTGAGTGAATTTCGAATGGAAAAGAAGTTAAAATGGTTTCCGGTTCATTTTTCAAAAGGGATGCGCCAAAAAGTAATGATTATGTGCGCATTCTTGATTGAACCGCCATTATATATTGTTGATGAGCCGTTTGTTGGGCTGGACCCACTTGGGATTAAATCCTATTTGCAATTAATGGACAAGATGAAAGCAAATGGTTCAGGTGTTTTGATGTCAACACATATTCTTGCAACGGCAGAGCGCTATTGTGATCGGTTTGTTATTTTGCATGACGGAGAAATCCGGGCAATTGGCACATTAGATGAGCTTAGGCAAAAATTCAATATGCCTGAATCAACACTTGATGACTTATATGTGCAATTAACAAAGGAAGATAGCCATGTTTGATTCACATGATTTTTTCAAGAAACGGTTTGCGGCACATCTAAAGGAGACAAGCCGCTATTTACGTTATATTTTTAATGGGCATATTGCTTTTGCAATGCTGTTTTTTGTTTCTGCCCTAGCCTATTATTATCAGCAATGGCTGACAGCGCTTCCGGAAAACTTCCCAACAGCAATTATTATCGGTGTCATTTTTGGGCTGCTTGTCAGTTACAGTCCAGTGCGAACATTACTAAAAGAGCCGGATTTAGTTTTTCTGATAACTGCTGAAAATAAAATGGGACCTTACTTTCGGAATGGAATTGTGTACAGCTTCGTTATTCAGTTATACCTTATCTTACTTGCAGGAGCTATGTTTGGGCCGTTATTTTCAGCGACATATCCTGATCGTGCCGGCGGTGTCTATTTACTAACGTTGCTCGTTGTTCTTGTTTTCAAAGGCTGGAACCTAATGGCCAACTGGTGGATGCTTAAAGTACGTGAACCTGGAATTCGCTATGTTGATTTACTCGTTCGCACCTTATTAAATATGGCTGTATTTTATTTTATCATTCAAGGTGAAATGCTGTTGGCAGGTATTACAACTTTATTATTTACGCTTGTGTTTTTATATGATTTAAATGTTTCAAGAAAACAGGCAGGTATTGTATGGGATTTATTAGTTGAAAAAGATCATAATCGCATGCATTCTTTTTACCGGCTGGCAAACATGTTTACGGATGTCCCGCATCTAAGAAATCAAGTTAAAAGCAGACATTGGCTCGTATCACTCGTTAATAAGGTGCCATTTGCCAACAAGCATACATTTGATTATTTATATCGGATCACCTTTGTCCGCAGTGGTGATTACCTGGGCATGTATATTCGATTGATTGTTATTGGCGGACTGTTTATTTACTATGTACCGAATATATGGATGAAATTAATCTTTGCATTGTTATTCTTGTACTTGAGCAGTTTTCAGATGATGTCACTTTACCATCATCATCGAACAATTATCTGGCTGGATTTGTACCCAGTCGATTTGGAGATTCGCCAAAAATCAATGGTGAAGTTGCTTTTTCAATTAACCATTATTCAAACTGTCATTTTCGGTCTATTATTTTTAGGGATGGGCGAATTTGTTGGAGTGCTGGCTGTTCTTGTTGCGGGAACAATATTTAATTATTTATTCATAAATGGCTATGTAAAAAAGAAAATGAATTAAAAGATACCCTTCAATTGCTGAAGGGTATCTTTTATTACTTTTGATAATCAAAATAGGCTTGAATTAATGTTTTGGCTGCTACTGGTAACGCGCGTTCCTCAATATCGAATTTTGGATGGTGATGCGGGAATTCATTGCCTTCTTTTTGGGCCCCTGTAAAAAAGTAAGTACCAGGCTTTTTCATTGTATAATACGCAAAGTCTTCGCCACCCATTACAGGAAGCACTTCCTCAGCAGTATGAATTTCCTTAATTTTTTCACCGGCATTCAGGACAAGTTCAGCCTCCTCAGCATGGTTAACTAGTGGTGGATAGCCCTTTACATAATCGAATGAATAGGAAGCGTCACTCGAAACACATACACCTTTGATTACTTTTTCCATTTCTTCGATGACCTGCTCCTGGACAGCTGTATTCAAAAATCGCACCGTACCGACTATCTTTGCTTTATCCGCAATAACATTAAATGTCGTACCTGCTTCAAATACGCCAATCGTTAGCACTGCTGTTTCCAATGGATCTAATCGTCTGCTTACGATTTGCTGAAGCTGCGTTATCAGTTGAGAACCGATTACAATAGCATCCTTCGTTTCATGCGGATATGCACCATGACCGCCCTGACCATGGATCGTTATTGTGAAGCGGTCTGTCCCTGCCATAAATACATCTTTGGTCGTTTGCAGCACACCAAATGGGGTAGTGGCCCAAAGATGTGTTCCAAATACTGCATCAACATGATCAATTGCACCAGATTCAACAATTGGTTTAGCCCCACCTGGTGCATACTCTTCAGCATGCTGATGCAGGAAGACGATTGTTCCAGGTAGTTCCTCCTGAAAAGACTTCATTGTTTTTGCAAGTATGAGCAATGTAGCTGTATGTCCATCATGTCCACACGCATGCATCACGCCATCTACCTTGGACTTATAGGCAACATCTTTCTCATCCTGGATTGGCAGGGCATCAAAATCTGCTCGTAATGCAACTGTTTTGCCAGGTTTACCACCTTTTAATGTAGCAATCACACCATTTCCGCCAACGTTTGTCTCGTAGGGTATTCCTAATTTTTCATAGAAGTCCGCAATATATTGTGCTGTCTTTGTTTCATGAAAAGAAAGTTCCGGATACTGATGCAGATAACGACGGATTTCAACCATCTCCGGGTAAAGCGCGTCAAGTTGTTTATGTATTTCATTTAGCAAAATAAAAACTCCCCTTATATTTTCTAATTATTATAACATTTTTAGGTGCAAGTTGAATAGTTTTGCTGAGAATGATATGGGCGGGATGAGTAGAATGGGGCGGGTGAATCGGCAGAAGGAGAGTGCGAATCAACAGAAGGAGGGCGTGAATGAGCAGAAGGAGGGCGTGAATGAGCAGAAGGAGGGCGTGAATGAGCAGAAGGAGAGTGTGAATCAACAGAAGGAGAGTGTGAATCAACAGAAGGAGGGATTGAATCAACAGAAGGAGAGCGTGAATCAGCAGAGGGAGAGCGTGAACCTGTAGAAGGCGAGCGAGAGAATCATCAGAAGAGCGTGATCATCAACCAAATACGTATAAATATAAAAAGGTTGCCTCAAATGTGAGACAACCTTACTAAGTTATGATGAAAATCTTGGGTCCTTCAATAATCGTTCAATTTCTTCTTTGTGATGTGTTTCATCAGCTATCATGTCTTCGAGTTTGACAACGAGCTCTGTATAGCCTAAATCGTTAGCTTGTTTTTTACGTTGTTCATAGCGTTTGATTGTATCTTTTTCTGAATTAAGTGTAGCCTCTAACAACTCTTTTACTTCAGTAGGCTGCGGAATATCTGCTGATTTCGTTGTTGGTGTTCCGCCTAGTGTACTGATTTTTTCTGATAAGTATAGTGCGTGACCCATTTCATCGGTGATTTCAGCTTCGAAAAATGGTTTTAATGCAGAACGATACAGCCCGGAAACAACCGAAGCGCTATACGTATATTGGATAGCTGCTCCATATTCATTTGCCAAGTCTTCATTTAAACCATCAATTAAGTTTTGTAATTCTTTATCCATAGATATCGCAACCTTTCATATGATTTTTTTATCCATATAACTACTTTTCCCTGTTCCGTTTTTTTAAAACGTTAAATGAGGTATTATGGAATTAGGAGGTATGGACGTGCTAAAAAAACGAAATTATATTATTTTATTTTTACTTACTATTGTGCTGATAACAATAGGTTTCTGGATTTGGAGAATCGTTAGTGGACAATTCCTTTATACGGATCGCTGGACCCGAGAACTTGTTGGGAATCTTGCTGATACAAATGTTTATACATTTTTCCGGTGGACAACTGAATTGGGATCGGAAGAGTTTTTAGTACCATTTACTATTATTTTCACATTTGTAATATGGTGGAAGTTTAGGGATTGGCTTCCAGGCCTGTTCTTTGGTCTTGGAACGTTGACCAGTCATGGCTTGAATATACTAATTAAGGGCCTTGTTGAGAGAGAACGACCTAGTATTCTGGTGGCAGCAAACGCAGAGGGGTACAGTTTTCCGTCTGGGCATGCGATGATATCGATGGTCTGTTACGGTCTGCTTTCTTATTTTATTGCCAGGAACATTTCTTCTGCTAAAGCTAATATTGTAGTCCAAATTGTGTTTGCGTTGCTTATCTTTCTAATCGGTATAAGCAGATATATAATAAATGTACATTATTTAACGGATGTTCTTGCCGGATTTATTTTTGGATTTATATTTCTAGTGGGATTAATTTATTTATACGAGCTGTTAAATAAGCGAAGAACTAAGGTTCAGTCTTAAGACGGAGGCAAAAACATTCCAGAGACCATTACCTTCCGAGATACCACTTAGTAAAATAGAAGTAGGTTAAATCGGAGGGAGCCTTTGAGATGGACGCTGTTTCACATCAGGTTACAAAAGAAAAAGTTCCAGTTTTTAAAAACCGTAATTTTTTGTTTTTATTTATTGCGGCAATATTTTCATCACCAGGGTATTTTGTTTATTTGATTGGTTCTGAATGGCTGATGTTAACGCTGAGTGACAATCGTTTTTTCTTCGGAATGTTATTCTTTGCAGCAGCAATTCCGCGATTGTTATTACTTGTTGTGGGGGGAATAGTTGCTGATCGATTTAATAAACGAACCATCTTGTTTTTGTCTGATATTTCACGAGCTATTTTAATTTTAGTATTAATTTTCCTGATATGGACTGATGTTGTGAATGCTTATCATTTGATTGGGCTTGCGGCATTATTCGGGATATCAGATGCATTCAGCTATCCTGCACTTAATTCATTAACACCAACAATATTGGAAAATGATCAGTTGCAGCGTGGCAATTCATTTATGCAGATGACGATGCAGATAAGCCCGATCCTAGGACCCGCTCTTGGTGGCAGTATGATTGCATTGTTAGGGTTTGAAGGTGTGTTTTTGGTAGCATTTGGAATGCTTCTGCTTTCCTCTATTGCTGTCCTCTTTATAAAGATAACAAAAGACGAAAGTGATTTGGAAAAAGCAACACCCCTGCAGGATTTAGTAGAAGGCTTTCGGTATGCACGCCAAAATAATCTTATCATTTCAATTGTTTGTGTAGCAGTCTTTATTAATTTTTTCTTTTCTGGACCTTTTTCAATAGGGATGCCAATTATCGTAAAAGATGTTTTTCAAGGTGATGCAGTCAGCCTTGCAATGGTACAAACAGCGATGGGTACGGGGGCCTTAGCAGGTGCAATTTACCTAGCAGCTAAAAAACTAAAAAAGCCCGGGCTGGTACTAATTATAAGTCTCATTTTATTAGGTATTATTTATACAATTACTGGTATTTCAGATCATCTGTATTTAACGGTTGGAACTGTTATGATTATGGCTTTTTTAACACAGTTGATAAATATTCCGTTATTTACAATGCTTCAACAAACAACAGAAAAAAAGATGCTTGGCAGGATGATGAGTTTTCTCGTGACAGCGGCTACTGGTCTGGTTCCCATTTCATACGTGGTGACATCACTACTGATTGCTGTAAATGTAGAAATTCAGACAATCATCATTATAAGTGGCACGGTAATTGTTTTAATCGGAGTATTCAATTTAAAAAATAAAACAATTCTTAGCTATCAAATGGGGAAAGAGGTGTGATAATTGAGAGGTAACTTTTTTAGGTCTTTTATAGCAATAACGCTTATTTTAGTAGGTGCAGCGCTAGTTTTGGCTAATATAGGAATTATTGATTTTAATATGGATAATGCTTGGATTTATATTTATCCAATTCTCTTTATTATATTTGGTATCAAGTGGATGCTTGATAAAATGAGGTATAATGGAGGAAGCTGGGTATTTGGTTCATTTTTCTTTATTTTTGGTTCATTGTTACTGCTTGATCGTTTTGAAGTGATTGATTTTACCTTTAGTGATGTTTATAAGCTATGGCCGTTGCTGATTGTTTATATAGGATTTTCGTTTATTGGCAATTCGAAAAGTCGAAACAAGGGTAGAAGCAAATCGGAAAAATGGGCAAAAAAAAGCAAAATAAAAGGCAGTTATGATAGCAGTTTTTTCTCAATTGGCGAGCATGAGTATAATCAGCCTAACTGGAAAGTAGAACCGATGAATCTAAAAAGTATGGCCGGAGATTTTTATCTTGATTTTTCCAAAGCATTTATTCCTGAAAAAGAAATTCCGATTACCATTAACTCATTGGCCGGTGATGTTCATATTTTAGTCCCTGAAAATATTGAATTCCGAGTTGATGCTACTGTGAAAGCAGGGGAGATTGAAGTAGTTGGGAGAAAAGCGGAAGGCATAAACAGAAGTCTTATGCACGAAACGGTTGATTACAACTCAGCGGTACGAAAATTAGATATTATGATAGATTTAAAGGCTGGTTCCGTTCGAGTTGTTACAGTTTGAAGGGGGACGAATAAATGATGAAAAAGCTAAGCAGCATCCGTTATATGTACATTCGCTCCCACCTATATGCAGTATTTCTAACAACCGTTGTTCTATTATCTGTAATGCTGTCGATACATGTTTTGGTTGGACCTGAATGGTTATCAGCATTGAGTATTTTTGTTTTTATTATGCTATACGTTTTAGTGGGTCTTATCATTTCCGTTTACGCCGGGTTTAAATCGAGTGGCGAAATAAAAGAACGCCTGGATTATTTATCTGTATTAATTACCCAATTTGCGAATGGAAATTATCAATCACGTGTGTATTTTAATGAAAGTGACGAGGTTACCAGAATAAGTAATGAGATGAATGAACTTGGCGAAAAACTGCAGAACCAGGTGAAGTCATTACAGCGAATGGCTGATGAAAAAGCCGATTTTGCCAAGTCATCACATAAGGCTGCAGTCATTGAAGAACGGCAGCGGTTAGCTCGTGATTTACACGATGCAGTAAGCCAACAGTTATTCGCGATAACAATGATGTCTGAAGCGGCTCTGAAGCAGCTGGATATTGACGCTGATGTAGCTAAAACACAACTAAAGGATGTTGCCGACAGTGCGTTAACGGCACAGACGGAGATGCGTGCACTTTTACTGCATCTGCGACCTGTCCATTTATCTGGAGACCCTTTACCAATTGGCGTGAAAAAGCTAGTTGATGAACTGAAACAAAAAACGAATATGAATTTTGCGGTAGCGATTGATGAAGATATCGAATTGTCCGAAACGACGGAAGAGCATGTATTCCGTATTATCCAGGAATCATTATCAAACACGCTCCGTCATGCTGCTGCATCAGAAGCTAAAATCGAAGCTTTCATAAGATCAAATGAGTTGTTTTTGCATATAAGTGATAATGGAGAAGGGTTTAATGTCGATGAAGATACGGACCGGAAAACATCATATGGATTAAAAACGATGAAAGAGCGAAGCGAGGAGCTTGGTGGAACATTCACGATCCGTTCAATTAAAGGGGAAGGGACATATTTGGATATTCGCATACCTTGTTAAATAGGAGGAGAGAAATTGATGATTCGTGTTGTAGTGGTAGATGATCATGAAATTGTGCGAAAAGGAATTGTTGCCTATTTGCAGACGGAGAGTGACATTGAAGTTGTTGGTCAAGCCTCCAGTGGCAATGACGGTGCAGAATTGATTTTACAGACAAAGCCAGATGTCGTACTAATGGACCTAATGATGGAAAATGGGTCAGGGATTGAAGCAACGGAAAAAGTGATGAAAGAGCTGCCATCATGCAAAATTATTATTCTAACGAGCTACTATGATGATAAACAGGTGTTTCCAGCAATCGAGGCAGGCGCATTCAGCTACATTTTAAAAACTTCTTCGGCATCGGAAATTGCCGATGCAGTTAAAAAGGCTGGTGCTGGCGAAAATGTAATTGAGCCAAAAGTTGCCGGTAAAATGATGACAAGCTTCCGGACAGAGCAAAAGAAAGCACATGATGAGCTGACTGAACGAGAACTTGAAGTGTTATTATGTATCGGTGATGGTTTAACGAATCAGGAAATCGGTGATAAACTTTTTATTGGGATTAAAACTGTCAAAACACATGTTAGTAATATACTCTCTAAGCTTGATGTTCATGACCGTACACAGGCAGCTGTATATGTTCACAAAAATGACATAGTTAAACAGGAGGATTAGCACCATTTAATCCTCTTTTTTGATTTTTTATTATAGAGTCTTGTATAATTCTTATGTATAATAAAAAAAGGAGTGCACTACCATGGATAATACGAAATCAAATGAAACATTATTAATGCTTGTTTGGGCTCAGGCACTTCTTGCACTCTTGGGTAGCTTGTTTTTTTCCGAAGTAATGGGGTATATTCCATGCGAATTATGCTGGATACAACGAATATTAATGTACCCGTTAGTAATTATCTATGGTGTTGCAGCTATCAAACAAGATATTGCAGTTGCATTGCCAGGTTTGATCTTGAGTGGAATTGGCGTGTTCGTTTCAATCTATCACTATTTAATACAAAAAATGCCAGCATTGCATGAAGCTGGTGGATCTTGTGGAGCAGTTCCATGTAATACGCAATACGTTAATTATTTTGGATTTGTTACGATTCCTTTCTTAGCTGGAATTGCGTTTATTATGATCTTTGTTCTACATATAATAATTATCAAACAAGATGGGAGGAAGTAATAAATGCAAAAGAAAATGCTGATTATTTTGGCTTCAATATTAGTTTTGTTTATTGCACTTTACTTTGTAATAGATTATAAAAATAACCAGGCTATGGGTGATAATGAGAATCCATATGGAAAAGACAACTTGCATCAGGCAACGATTGATCAGCTTGATAACCCTGATTATCAGAATCAGATTACCCCGGATAAACTGGAGGAAAAGCTTGATAATGGTGAAGATGTAACCGTGTATTTCTATGACCCAACATGTCCGCATTGTAAGCGAACTACACCAATGCTTGCTCCGCTGGCTGAGGAAATGGGTGTTGATATGAAGAAATTAAATGTACTGGAATTTGAAGCTGCATGGAATAACTACAGTATTCAAAGTACTCCAACACTTGTTCACTTTGAAGACGGGGAAGAAGTAGATCGCGTAAATGGATCGCAATCAGAAGAAATATTTAGAGCTTTTTTCAATGAGTATGCAGTAGACGAAAACGAAGAAGCTAGCTAGGGTTTGTAACCCCAGCTAGCTTTTTTTAGCAGTAGTACTTTTTGACTGTATAAGTGCATTTAACATATTCGATAATAATAGAATTCTAGGCGGATGCTAGGTTTTAACATTCACATTTTTATATGAATGGCTGCAAAGTAATGTGGGAAAATAATTATAACACCGCTGTGGAAATACACTTCGCTATCCACGGGCAACGCAACAGCTTCCTGCGTGATTTTCAGCTGTTGCTTCGAAGAACAGGATGTTCTAGTACCGGCGTTGGTCACAGGATGTAACCGGTTTTAGCCGCTGACACGCAGGAGTCCCCGTGTCTTTCCTGGGGTGGATTGTGCTCACTTTATCCTAAAAATTAGCAAATACATATTGTATAGGATAAAAACAAGATCTTGAAACCATTTAAACCAGCAGTTGGAATATGCTAGACATCCTGTGGGACAGCGAGCCTAAGAGACCCCGCAGTGAGCGACAGTCGCAATCGAGGCAGACTAAGTATGCCACGTCTGCACTAGAACGTCCTATGCGTCGGAGGCTCGTGGTGAGCCACGGAAATAGTATATTCCAGCTGCGTCGTGAGAGTCTCACTAAGTGTTACCAATCAGTCTCCCATAGTTGTGTCGCAGTTTAAATGGCTAATCCACTTTAATTAGAAGACAGCGTTCCGATAATACCAGGTTAAAGATCTCGTTATATAAGGCTCATACCTCAGTCATCTAGGTTTATCATCTGATAGCTTGTTATGAATGGTCTGTCTGCAAAATATGCAGGTGGTTTTGTTCCGCCATCCTTGTGGGCTTTTTTAAATTGGTCTGAGTTTTTCCAGTTTTCAAAGTCATCCTCTGATGCCCATTGAGTCAGGACGACATAGGTATTACCTTTTTTCGGCTTTAACAAACGAAATGCTTGGAAACCAGGCATTGATTCCACATTCTGTTGTCGTTGCTTGAACCGGTCCTCGAATACTGCTGTGCCTTCCTCGGTAACCGGAATATTATTCATAACAACAAAGCCACTTTCCTGTAAATCACCATTTTCGATTATTGTCTCATAAGATCTCCCTGCTGAGAAAATGCTTTTACTGCTAGCTTCATAATAAACTAACGTGCTAGAGTCTCCGCTCATATAGTAAAAATTAATAGCTGGATAATCGTCTCTAAGTTTTCTTAGGAAATCGAACGTACCATTGGTCATATATGCGTTCATAGTATACTCCTTTCTTTCTCACCATTTTAACATACCCTAATTTCGGGTTACATACTCAATTAAAATAATTATCAAGTAACAGTAAGTATTATTCCTTTTTTAATGGCGAATTCTGTCGTATAATATAAGGTGTGTGCAATAAATATAGAGGTGAATTAATGCGTAAATCCAAAAGCTCTATAAGAAAGAAAATGAAATGGCTGTTCCTTTCATCCGTTTTCCTTTTAATTATTGCAATAATAGGATATACGGCTATTTTATTCGGTGGAAACATTGTTGTCGATCAAGAAGACTTAATATTGGATGCAACGACAACAATTGAAACGAGTGATGGGGAAATAATCGGGAAATTATATAATGAAAATCGAGTCCCAGTTAGGCTGGAAGAAATCCCAGATCATGTGAAAGAAGCATTTGTAGCTGTCGAGGACAGACGTTTCTATGATCACGGAGGTGTCGATTTTCGATCGGTAGTGCGAGCGGTCTTTCGTGATATTATAGCTATGGCGAAGGTGGAAGGTGCAAGTACCATCACGCAGCAATTAGCAAAGAATTTATTTTTGCATAATGATAAAACCTGGATGAGAAAAACCAAAGAAGTGATGGCAGCAATACATTTAGAACGTCAATATTCTAAAGATAAGATATTAG
>JBDNGJ010000275.1:0-4463 GCA_041689365.1 Virgibacillus sp. | reverse complement strand
GGAGGATGAAAATGACCGAGAAGTTCGAGGCAGCGTAGCTTTGAGTAGCGGAATGTATGCTTTTAATACATGAGCAACGGAAAAGCAAGCTAACGACGAAATTCGATGCGTCATTTTTACCGGACTTTTTGAACAACCTCTTTAAAGATATTTTATCACAGATACATCATATGTACGTTATAATTCGTTAAGGCAAACGGGAAATTATATTATTTTTGCACTTTTTATCAATACAAACTACTATTGATTTAAAAGTAGTAGTATGAATGCATTATTCCTATGTTTTTTCTACATTTAAATCGAGATAGAGCTATGCTAGTAACGAAAGGGATGAAGAAAGTTGTCATATGATGTAATAATAATCGGAGGCGGTCCATCGGGGTTGATGGCCTCAATCGCTGCAGCTGAAAGCGGTGCAAAAACAATGTTAATTGAAAAAGGCAAAAAACTAGGTACGAAACTTGCTATTTCTGGTGGCGGCCGCTGCAATGTTACAAATCGGCTGCCAGAAGAAGAGGTAATTAAACATATACCAGGAAACGGTAAATTTCTATACAGCCCATTCTCCGTATTTAACAATTATGATATTATCGATTTTTTTGAAGGAATGGGTGTTGGTTTAAAAGAAGAAGATCATGGCCGTATGTTTCCTGCATCAAATTCCGCTAAGACCGTAGTAAATGCATTAATCAATAAATTAGATGAACTGCATGTCGAAGTACGTATGAGCACTACTGTTAGAGCTGTTCATTATGATGAAAATGAACATACTATTATTTTAGCTGACGATTCCAAATTACTTACAAAGTCACTGGTTATAGCTGTTGGTGGCAGAGCTGTTCCACATACAGGATCGACTGGTGATGGATACGCATGGGCAAAAAAGGCAGGGCATACTGTGACCGAATTATATCCAACAGAAGTTGCGCTCACTTCAAATGAATCATTTATCAAAAATAAAAGTCTGCAAGGGTTATCCTTACGTGATGTAGCTTTAACTGTCTTAAATAAAAAAAATAAGCCGATTATCACACACCAAATGGACATGATATTTACCCATTTCGGCATATCAGGTCCTGCGGTATTACGATGTTCCCAATTTGTTGTTAAAGAATTTATGAAAGGACGAAATGAGGTTCAAATGGTACTTGACGTATTACCTGACGAAAAAGAAGAGAAGCTGGTACAATCCATTTTGACCGCGATGGAGGAAAATCCCAAAAAGTCCATAAAAAATATCTTAAAAGGAATGATTCCTGAGCGACTCCTTACTTATATTCTTAATGCACATCAAGTTAGTGAAGAGCAAAAGGCTGCGACTATTTCCAAAGAAGTCATTCGGACAATCGTTCACCATATTAAGCATTTCTCTTTTCATGTAAACGGATCACTTTCCCTGGATAAAGCATTCGTAACCGGCGGCGGTGTTTCCATTAAAGAAGTCGTTCCCAACACAATGCAATCCAAAGTGATGCATGGACTTTACTTTTGCGGTGAGATATTGGATATACATGGTTACACTGGTGGCTATAATATTACATCTGCATTAGTTACAGGCAGATTAGCTGGTATCAATGCTGCACTCGAAACTGGTAACTATACTGGTATTTGATACCTAACATGTTTTAAATTTTTTGTGCAATGCTACTAATGTATGGCGATATTCTTAGGAAGGGTTGGATTTTAATGCAGAGGAATGACATGTGGATCCCTTTACTCGCTTCTTTGGGTGTAGGCGCAGCAACTTACTATTCGATGACCAAGAACAATCAAAACTTTGGTCAGACCATGCAAAAAATGATGCCTTTTGTTTCACAAATGAACAGTGGCGGTAATCAGCAGCAATCTAATCAGAATGGAATGGGCTAACTACAATAGTATAAGCGCACCCTCAGGGGGGCGCTTTTTTAGCAGCTAAGAAGGTGGTATAAATACTTACCTACTGCATAAGAGCAACTAAAACCTTCGCCATTAAGGGTTGGCGAATGCCTAGTCTCCTAGATCTATAAAATCACAATTCCTTCACATTTGTTTTTTTAAACGTGATATTAATCACAATAAAACAGCTAGTACAAGTGTATTATTTACACTATAAATAGCATATTTAACTTAGGAGTGATTTTAAATGGTCGAATCTGTAACAACATTTGACGGATGGTATACACTACATGATTTTAGAACTATTAACTGGGAGAAGTGGCAGGAGGCCACAGAAGATGAAAGAAATGAAGCTCTGAACGAGTTTAATAATTTATTAAAAGGATGGCAAGCTGTAGAAAACAATCAGGAAGGCAGTCATGCTTTATACTCTATTGTTGGCCAAAAGGCTGATTTAATGTTTATGATTCTCCGTCCAACCATGAGAGACTTAGACAAGCTTGAAAGTCAATTTAATAAGACAGCACTTGCTCACTATACACAACCTGTTTATTCATACGTATCAGTTATTGAGAAAAGTTCATATACAAAACCTGAGACAGACCCATATGAAGATCCTGCAATGTTGAAAAAACTTTATCCAACTATTCCCAAGACACAATATATCTGCTTTTATCCAATGAGTAAGCTCCGTGGAGAAATAAATAACTGGTTTACGTTGCCAAAAGAAGAACGTGGTCGAATGATGTTCGAACACATCGCAACAAGCAAGCCATATACAGAGGACGTTAAGCGTATTATTACAGGGGCAATTGGCTTCGATGACTATGAATGGGGTGTTTCCCTTTTTTGTGATGATCCAATGAAGTTCAAGAAGCTTATATATGATACACGATTTGATGAAGTCAGTGCAAAGTATGCTATTTTCGGAACATTTTATATTGGGAACTACTTACCAAAAGAAGAAATTAATACTTATTTTGAGATTTAATCAGTTAGTATGTAATTCAGGTATGATACTTCCACAGCTAAAGTAGTGAGTTCTGAATTCATTTAAGATGAATTGGAATTCCTGTTAATGTTTTTTGTTCTTGCATGCCTTATTGTATCCATCGACAAAAAGCCAAATTCGAGAACACGATTCTTATGTGGCAGAAATGAGAGGGCAAAGGGCTGGAATATGAATCTCAAACTAATGAAGTGGATCGTGGTTCCGCTAAATTGGTAAAAAAGCTGTCCTAGAAGGGTGAAACGGATCCTCGTTCCGTTATTTACCCAAAAACAATAAAAAATATGGCTGGAAAGCGTAAATAGCGGAATGAGGATTACATAACACGGTCAAAAAAGGCGTTTTCCGGGAAATAGAGGAATGATGATCCGCCAAGTCAGTGGGCACATCCTGTTTAGTGAATATATATATTTAAACGATGGAATGCCCCGTTAATTGAAGAAGTATTTGAAAATATATTACAGAAAAAGCCAGGACAAAAGTGTTTTAGTTAACGTAAAATCCGAACTAATTCAAATTCTTGAAATAGAATTCGATTTAGTTCAGATTTTTTTGTTGCTTATTAGATACAAAGTGCGCATAGTGAAGATTTTCTATAGCTCCACCCCGGTACCAATACAACATCTTCTCAAGCTAGCACTTTCGCATTTTTACTATCCTTAGGTTTACTCATCAAGGTTATGAGAACACAAACACTGTTCAATTTGCGTGAAACGGTCCCTCATTGGGGTTATATCCCACACTACATAGCATTTTATATCAACTACGTATTAGATCCAACATTGAAAATGAACGTTAAAAGCATTCTATCCTGTTATTATTCGTTTTAATAGTGGAAAGATTAATTATGTCACTACCTCTATTTTAATTATTAATACCCCTTATACAAATATAAATAGTGTAATTTTATGTATTGCGATAAAGCTGCTGCCCCACAGGAGACGTGGGGTAGTTCGACGTTGCCACAGGATATGGTGGTTTTAGTCGAACATCCTATATTTCTTATCGTAGACACGGGGAGGGAAGTCCACTAACGCTATGCGCTGGCCGGTGAGAACGCCACATCCTGTGGCGTTACCGGCACTAGTACGTTCTGTACGTCGGAGCTGGACGTGGCTAGATAGCTTAGTTAGTTAGTTATCCACAGCGCTCAAATTTTATAATTTCCTATACAATAAAAAAAGCCAGGATATGAATGATCATATCCTGGCTTTTATCATTTGCCTGGCGGTGTCCTACTCTTGCAGGGGCAAAGCCCCAACTACCATCGGCGCTGGAGAGCTTAACTGCTGTGTTCGGCATGGAAACAGGTGTGTCCTCTCCGCTAATACTACCAGACATACAGATGCTTTGTGTTTAAACAGAACATCCTTAATCTTAGGTTTTTAAAAGGTTTGTACCCTAAAAACTAAATAAGAGCTTCACATCAACATTACATCAGTATTAATTAGTTAAGTCCTCGATCTATTAGTATCCGTCAGCTCCACGTGTCACCACGCTTCCACCTCGGACCTATCAACCTCATCGTCTCTGAGGGATCTTACTCACTCGAAGTGATGGGAAGTCTCATCTTGAG
>JBDNGJ010000274.1:0-6791 GCA_041689365.1 Virgibacillus sp. | reverse complement strand
CCCCCTAAACAAAACTTATTGTCTGAGTTCCGTGGTCCTGATGGGAAGCTAGATATTGATAAAATTCAAGTAACTGCTAAACAAGTGGGTGAAATATATAGTCAGGTTAGTCCAATGATAAGTCCGATGATTACAAAATTTATTAAAAAGTAGTCATAAAGTGCACAAATTAATTACCTTCTAAAGTAACCTGGGCTTGTTGAATCAATTCCCTATTTCTACAGGCCATGATGCTTTGAAGGGAATTAGTTATTATACTGTAATATGACAACAAAAAATATATCAATACGGGGGGATGAACATGAATGACAATCAGAAAAGCTACTAATGATGAAACACAGAGGATAGTTAATAACTCTCTTGAGGTATTGAAGGAAGCAAGCATGGGTTATGTTATACCAAAATGGGAGAAAGCACTTCAAATGGTGTCTCCGTTTTTAAGCGATGGGGGATATTATCTAGTTTATATTGAAAAAGATGATATCCAGGGATGGATTGCTGTCGGAAGTATAACCGACCACAATACTGATAGAACTGTCGGATTTATTCCAGAAGTTTATGTTCGGCCTCAATATCGTAAACAGGGCTTAGCGAGGGAATTATGTCAGGAAGCGATTAGAAGATTAAAAGAAGAAGGATATCAAAAAGTTCAATTAAATGTATTCTCGGGTAACCATATTAAAAATCTTTACCAGAGGCTTGGTTTCCAGGAGGTTTCTACATTAATGGAAAGGAAGTTGGAATGAATATAAAAAGTCGTTAATTCAGTGTTTAAGGATTAACGTCTTTTTTGATAGCCTAGCAGAAATAAGCATTCCACACGAAAGAATGGGGTATTTAATTGAATCGTATCAAAGGTTACAGTAGTAAAAGGAGAGGGCATACCCGACTAACTTCGACTGTACACGGAAGAGCAATGTCCTTTCAGATAAATTGGGAAATTCGGTGTTATCCAGTTCGCAATCATTAGGATACTCTTATACTAAGCCATCATTTCTTTTGCCTGGTCCAAATAGTCAGGTGAAAAAAGACTTTGATTCACCTTTCCCATATTTTCGAAAGAATGTGTCGCAGTTAATAGAAATTTGAAACAGCAACAATCTTTTAGTAAATAGTAAGAACTAACTTATTATTGTCTTGTTGCCCCATAACTATGGTGTTAATATAAATGAAGATTATTATCTGTTTTCGATAATAGCGGGGTTGCTGGTAATGTAAAAAAACATTCAACTAGAATAGATACATAGAAAGGGTGTTCACAATGAGAAAAGCTACTGCAAAGACGGTGATGCACAGCTATCCTGGCATGGTTGCACTAGTTACAGTTACCTATAATGGAAAAAGTAATATAATGGCTGCTGGATGGCATTCCTATATTTCCTTTGATCCACCGATGTATGGGGTAGCAATTGGGAGAGAACGTTATACATTTAATCTGGTTAAGGATGCCGGAGAATTTGCGATTAATTTTGTTCCGTATGAAAAGGCAGCGTTCATCCAAGAAACAGGGGTATATACTGGAGAGAATCTCGACAAATTTGGTCATGGGAAAATATCATATGATAACGGAGTGACTATCAATGCGCCGATTCTTCATGATGCATATGTTGCCTATGAGTGTAAGACAGTTGATATTAATACGTACGGTGATCATGATTGGTTTGTCGGCGATATTACCCAATGCTATCGTGATGATGATTTGTTTCTGGAGAATGGACTCCCAGATTTCAGTAAACTTGACATTCCACTTTATTTGGGGCGCTCAACGTATGCAAAGCTAGATAATAAAGGTACTGTTAATACATATACCATAGATAATTAGAATTTTGAATCGGAAGGGGGAATAAAGATGGAAACATTCGGACGCGGGTGTTTGTACATAATTATAGGAATTATAGTTCTGTTCTTTCTAGCAATGCTGACACAAAGTCATATTAACATTCCAATATTCCTGGTAATTCCACTAGTTATACTAGTTTTTTGGGTAGCAAGCAGAAAATCCAGCTAAGATAAGGATTCATAACTATAAAGTTTTAAGCTTACGTCCTTTTCATAGGGTGTAAGCTTTTCTGAACAGCTATATGTTAAACTATAACTACTATTTACATGTGCAAGTTGAGGTGAACACTTTGAAAAGTAAACCAATATATGTTGAATTACCCATTGAATCAGGGATGGATAAGTTATGGGATGCAACACAAACTCCAAATCTCCATGAACAGTGGGATCTTCGTTTTTCGTCAATTACCTATCTGCCTAAAAAAGAAAACCTGCCACAGGAATTTACATACAAGACAACTATTTGCCCTGGTGTATCAGTTGAAGGGTGGGGGAAAAGTATTGGCAGTTTTCATGCGGAAGATGGGTCGAGAACATCTTCTCTACATTTTGGGACGGACCAGGCAGGCTCCATTATTCGTGAAGGAAGAGGGTATTGGAAATATATCCCTCAATCAGATTCCACAATCACATTTTTAACACAATACAATTATGAACCCGGTCTTGGCAGGATTGGCAAATTGATTGATCAATTTATGTTTCGACCACTTATAGGGTGGGGGACTGCGCTTAGTTTTGATGTGTTGAAACGATGGCTGGAGCAAGGGGATACACCTTCATCACAGTATGCCAGGTTTTTTAGTAACTGGATTATTACGCTCCTATTTTCATTCATCTGGCTGTATCATGGGCTCGTTCCAAAAATAATAGGTATGCATCCAGCTGAGGTAGGTATGGTCCAAAGTGCTGTACCAATTTCGTATATGCAAGCATCCTGGATTGTTCTGATTGCTGGAATTATCGAAGTATTATTCGGGGTGGTCTGGCTGGTTTATTCGAAAAAAAGACAATTGTTTCGGTTACAGATTATTATTTTTCCCCTGTTAACAGTGGGAGCAATAGTCGCACAGCCGAGCAGTGCTGTGGATCCGTTTAATCCGTTAACTTTTAACTTAGCATTACTTATTCTGTCTGTAGTGGGTTTTATGTCCAGTAAAAATGTTCCTACGGCAAAAAATTGTAAGCGAAAGAGATAGGGAGATTAAGATGTCCATTTATAAACGTGTCATGGGGAAAGATTTTTATCAGCTTCATCCCATGCTGCAAAAAAGATATGAGATCCAAAGGGGAATATCCTTTAAAGGGGCAGGCATGATGAAAAGTATAAAAGGTGGACCGAAATGGCTGTTTCCCTTATTTTGGATAGGTGTGAAGTTTAAGTTACTGTTTCCGGAACATGGGGAGAATATTCCCTTTAAGATTGTTAATACTTCAGAAGCTGGGAGAAATGGTGAGGAGCAGATCCACTGGGAACGAACATTTTATTTTGGGTCAAAGAAAAGGTATTTTAATGCACTGATGAGTTTAGACTCCGAACGTAATATTATAAAGGATTATCTTGGTGAACCGCATCTATTTTATTCAGACTTGTCACTTCATGTAACCGAAGAAGGGGCTTTGAAAATCTCATCAAAGCGGCAGCGCTTGGCACTCGGCCAGATGGAAATTCCATTGCCAAGGTTATTTCAGGGATTGGCGACAGTTACGGAAAAATATTTAGAGGAAAAGGATGCATACTCGATACGTGTTGTAGTCAGAAATCCGTTGATTGGTACACTGTTTTCGTATGAAGGAGAGTTTACAGCCGATGACATTTCGTAACATTGGATTATGTAACATATTAATAGTACTTGTTATTGCTGTATTTGGTCCACATCCGTGGCATTTCATGATGTTGACGGCAGCTCAATTAGTCTACGTTCCGTTTACACTTCATCTGGTAATGGAAAGTGATAATGGGTATCCTCCAAGATATCTTCCTTATCTAGCGATACCTGCATTTGCTGCTGTTATTTTTTTGCAAATTACAAATGATACTGCTTTAGATACGATATTTGCGGTAATTTATTTTCTTTTTACTTTGCTAATTGCTGGATATGGGTTCAGTCGCTTTTTACATAGAGGTTTTATTCACTTAGAGGAATTTTTAATTGATTTTGGTCTTATTTATATTGCAATAGGTGGAGCTTGGTTTGTTGCATATGAAACCAATATTGATACTGGATTCTCTCCAATCATGACATGGCTGACAGGTATCCATTTTCACTATTCAGCCTTTCTGTTGCCTATCTTCACCGGATTGCTTGGCAGGTTATACAAATCACCATTATATAAATTGATAGGCATAGTTGTTATTGTTTCACCAATTATTGTAGCGTTAGGAATTACTTTTTCAACATTATTAGAACTGTTATCGGTAATTATTTATATCATTGGTACTTATGGTTTAATCTACATATCTTTTAAAGCGTCTAAAAATTGGCTGAATCGAGTGTCTTTTGTTGCGTTGGGTGTTGCGATCATTTTTTCATTAGTATACGCATTTGGTAATGTTAGCGGAAATTATACCGTTACAATTAATTTTATGCTGCTATTTCATGGGATAACTAATACCATTTTGTTTGCAGCAGCAGGAATCATAGGCTGGTATGTTCAGCTTCCTTCTACCAGGGCGCAAAGGCTGAATTTTCCGGTTAGTCGGATTAGAGGGAAAGGTTCGATTGGTGAAGGAATTTTAGCTGGAATAACAGATAGTAATACCTATAAGGGATTAGTAGATGACATGAGCGTTTATGAAGGTGATATTAATATGGATATATTATCACCAGCTATCATTAATTTTTATGAAGACACAAAACAGTACCGGTTGATTGCTGAAGTAAAATGGCGAGCATGGTTTAAGCCTTTTGCGGCAGTATATCGATTGATTAGCAGATATGTTGGGCAAATTAACTTACCATTGTCCAGTAAAAAGGCCGAGATGAACGGGAATATTTTTTCGGTCAACGATGAGGATGATGGACGTAATGAAGTAAGGGCATGGGTACGAAAAATAAATGAGGAAACCACGTTCGTAGCATTGTATTCTTCACATAAGGAACAGGACCGATCATATATGAACATTGCCTTACCACTGCCATTTGCTTCAATGATTGGCGTGCTGGAACTAAACCAGGATGGGGAGGCACTACAACTTTCGAGTGCAAATAAGGCTAATAATTCAGGGATTTATTTAACCTTTGGTAAGTATTTATTTCGCTTACCTATTGAAGAACAATTCTATGTTGAAGAGGCTGAGAAGGGAAATCTTAGAGCACAGCACAATATGTGGATTTTTTCATTGCCTTTTTTAAAAATTAATTATGATATTTATCATCAGGACTTGGAAAAGCAATAAAAGCTGCAATCTAACGAGGATTACAGCTTTTATTAGCAGTTAAGAACGTGAAACGGAGGTACTCACCATTTGGTCAGTTATACAAAAATACTTTGAGGTTTTTGTTCTCATCAATTGTTGCCAACAGTACGTCGTTTAGTTTTACGTTATGGGTTTTTGTCAGTTCCTGAACCAACCATTCTTCATCTTTATTAGTCTTTTGCAGAATTTCATAATCAATTTTACGTTCTTTCACAAGAGTATGAGGATAATGGAATGGTTTCAAAGGTGGCGTCAAATTCGAATGTGTAAGTGGCTGGTATTGAGGATATAGAAATATCGATATAGAGCCACCATGTTCCCATAATGCGAGTGCTACTTTCTGTATATCCTCTGTTTTTTCCTTTCGCAATTCGGATAAAAGCACGTCTATTGATATCCTTGCCTTCTTCAGGTTTTTATACTTTATTTTTCCGTATTCAATCAGAGGTATTGGGGGAGGATTGAAGATTTTACGTATTGGACTCCACTTTAAACTCAATAATACTCCAGATAAATATAACGCTGCTATAACACTCATTGTAATCATGGACCCCTTAAGCTCCAGCCCAGCATCTGATAATGGATGGGCAATAATGTTTCCTATTAATAATGCAACGACAAAATCAAGAAACCTCAATTGTGAAATTGATCGTTGCCCCATGATTTTTGCTATCACAATTAAAAATATAAATCCAACGACAGCTCTTAATGCCCATTGTATTTCGGTAAGTGATTCCTGACCACTGAAAAAATCCATTGCGTTCACACCTTCATACACATTTAACATAATTAGCATGGCTGTTTTAGAACAGTATTATTTAGCAGATAAGAAATTAAAAATACTTTCTTACTGCATAAGTGCAACTAATGGTTTCGACATTAAGGCTTGGTGATAAGTTAAGTTTCTAACTTTTTTAACAGTCAATTTAATTTTATCATTCAAAAATAAGGCAGCAATTCCAAACTCATGGCTGCCGAATGCGCAGCAACCATCTATTATTGAGATGATTTGTAATAAAGTTTTTATACAAAATGGTAAGTCTTCACTTGGAATTTTCATTTGCGCAAACCCAAATATATATTTAATTAATAAAGCTCTATTGAATACTGAACTAGGTAATAGTAACTGAAATTATAAATTTACTTATAGATTAAGTTTGAACGACCTTTATTTACTAAAATATATAAGTATACATAAGGACTCAAACCGTCGATGTGAAGCGTTTTTTGTTTTAAAAAAAACCACTTTCCTAAATAAAGGAAAGTGTAGGTCAAAAGTTTTTGTTATTCGACAATTTTTGTCATTGTTTTCCCAAGCTATTTATAAAGGGTTTCAACTCCTTTTTTCAGAATATATATATAAATCTAAAAAAGGAGGACTAGTTATGAAGTTAAAGTTTTTTAGTGGGGTATTTATGGCGATGCTGCTGGCATTTCCAGCATTAGGAAGTGCAGGATCAGCTGTTCAGAGTAATCAAAGTAATTTAGAAAAAGTTCCATCCATGGAGCAATCAGATGAAGTTAGTTCACATGT
>JBDNGJ010000273.1:0-22977 GCA_041689365.1 Virgibacillus sp. | reverse complement strand
TCTTCAGCTCATTCATCATATTTGGTTCTGACTTAGATCCAGTAAACAACGAACTCTCTGAAATCGGTGTAACCGGGCGAATTGGCATATCATTTTTTATACTTCTTACATTGTTAAGTTTTGAATAGACAGATGTTAATATCTCTCCATCCTCCTCTAGCTGCAATTGATTGAACTCTTCCTCGTCCAAAATCTCACTAAGTTTACTGATGATATGGTTACATGCCTGAATTTGTAACAAAAGAGCCCTTTTATCATTTTTCTTTTCACTGTCCCTTATATATGAAAGTGCTTTTCGCGTTGTATAGGAAATATAAGAAGCTAACATTTTTCTAGCTTCTTCCACGTCAAGTGTTTCTTTTTCTACTTCAAAATTACCTTCTTCTAGCTTTGAAAGGGCTAATTTTAACTCTTTAGTAATTATTACTTCATAAATACCTTCTGTAAACAATGAATCCTCCCCTTATATAAATTGAATCTATATTGTCCTAAAAATTTTATTTATGTAAATATAATCTTTATAACTAATTTTTCGACAAAATATAATAAAATCCCTTTTTATATCGTGATTCAGTATAGAAAAGATAATTTTAGCTAATCATTTAATACAATATTTGTGTCTATCTTTAAGGGAAGAGATCCTCGATATAATATCGAGGATCATTAATATCATTTCTTAACCAAATCAGATAATATTTATTTCTTTTTTCACTCTGAATCTTTCCCCAATTCAACAACCTGCTCACCCGAAATATGAACTGTACCATCGGTTCTATCTTTGCCTTTCTCCTTATTCATCTCACTGGGTAGTTATCACATTCTTCAGCTCATTTGAAGCCCGAATACCTACTTTACCTTCATCGTTTCCCCCTGCCATTTTCATAAATAGTACCATATAAGGTGACAATTTTTGGCATACATAAAAATGGCTGAACGTTACACCTGCAACATTAATTGTCTGCGTAAGTATTTGTACAAAAATAGTCTGTTTCAATTCTTTATTTACGGGTACACATTTAATAGAATGATCGATTATTTGTACATTATGAATATAAAGGAGCCATTCATTATGCGTAACCATTTGAAACACTATATAAATGGAGAATGGGTTGATTCAACTGGTACGGAAACGGCCGAAGTAATTAACCCTGCAACCGAGGAAGTTATCGGCTACATTAGCCAAGGAACAAAAGCAGACCTGGATCGTGCAGTAAAAGCAGCGCGGGACGCCTATCCGTTCTTCTCGAAAACGACCAAAGAAGATCGGATTGAATTACTTGAAAAAATTACAGAGGAGTATGTAAAACGAAAAGATGATATTATCCAAACCATAACAGAGGAACTTGGATCACCACTTTCAATATCTGAGAATGTACATTATGGGATGGGATATAATCACTTTAAACAAGCTGCAGAGTCATTAAAGGATTTCACATTCACCGAACAGCGTGAAAAAGCCACCATTATCAAAGAATCCGTTGGTGTCAGCGGACTGATAACACCGTGGAATTTCCCAACTAATCAGACGTCGACCAAAATCGCAAGTGCGTTTGCAGCAGGTAGTCCGGTTATTTTAAAACCAGCGGAATTAACTCCATTTGCGGCAGTTATTCTTACTGAAATATTTGAGGCGGCTGGCCTTCCTGCGGGTGTGTTCAACCTTGTAAATGGAACGGGTAAAGTAATTGGGAATGGCATTAGTTCCCATCCTGACATTGACTTTGTTTCCTTTACCGGTTCAGGTGCAGTAGGGCAAAAAGTAATGGAAAACAGTGCTAAGACAATCAAAAATATCGCACTTGAGTTAGGTGGCAAGTCACCACTTGTTGTGTTAGCAGATGCAGATATGCAAAGGGCAGCAGAAACAGCAGTTAGCCATATCATTAATAACTCTGGTCAAGTTTGTACGGCAGCAACGCGAATCATTGTACCGCATTCCGTCAAAGAGGAATTTGAACAAGCGGTAATAGACGTCTTGCCAAACTTCCCTGTTGGTGATCCACAAGAAAGCGAAACAGCTGCAGGACCGCTTGTTGCCCAGAAACAATGGGACACAGTCCAATGGTACATCGAGAAAGGTATTGAAGAAGGGGCGACATTACTGGCAGGTGGAACAGGAAAGCCTGAGGGACTGGATACTGGTTATTACGTCAAACCGACTGTCTTCACGGATGTTGATAATGACATGACAATCGCCCGGAACGAAATTTTTGGACCTGTCATGTCGATCATCAGCTATGACACAGTTGATGAAGCGATTGAAATAGCCAACGATACAACCTACGGCCTAGCAGGCTATGTAGTCGGTACAGATCAAAAGACACTTGCAAAGGTTGCATCAAGCATTCGCGCTGGACGGATTGTTGTTAACAATGCTGAAAAAGACTTCTCCGCACCATTTGGCGGTTTAAAGCAATCTGGTATTGGCAGAGAATGGGGCGACTATGGTATTGAGGAATACCTTGAGTCTAAATCCATAACAGGTATTCCATCTTAAGTAGGAAGTTAATATTATACACTCATAAAGATTAAGGCTTTGGAAGAAATTTCTTCCAAAGCCTTAATTATCTCCTTTCATTAAATGTTCTTCATACAATAAATAGCTTGTTCTTCTCCAAACCTTTTTACTGTCTCCCGTAAATTCATACCTGATTTTTCTAATAATCTACAAGAGGCTTTGTTGGCTGTCTGAGTTTCAGAAACAATTTCTGTTAGATTTAAATTATTGGAAGCAAAATTGATAATATCTTTCACGACTTCAGTAGCATATCTATCACCCCACCACTTTCTTGCCGATTCGAAATTCCTTATGCTATTATACTTAAGATTTCTGCTACTGATAATGTCCCATCAACAACCTTGTCAGAATTCGGTTACTTTCAACATCTTAAGATAATCTCGTCTTCTTTGTGAACCATAGTTTTTCATAATACTTATTTCCATCATAGTTTATCGAACAACCCTACTTCTTTAACTCAACAAAAAAGATACTTATCCTTCATAAAGATAAGCACCCGATCGTGAATTTAACATTTTTGAAAATCTTTCTCTATAACTATATGAATTTACTTTACTCTACATATTTTTGCTTTTCTGCAAAAGTTTGGACTCTCCTGTACTTTCCCATTCTTCAACTGTTTCATATGCATTTTCAGGAGAATACCCTTTCCCTACAAGCATTCCCATTAGAATAAATTCTTGAAGAATATGTGTAGTATTTATTTCTCTTTTAACATCCTCTAACCCTTCCTCTACCAAAAATTCTGTGTACTGTATCCATTCATCTGGAGTTCTTCCAAAAACAGCTGTATTTCCATTGCCATGTCCGGATCCTTCTTCGGCTGCCATTGCATCTGCTTTGGTAAAATGAACCGTACCAAATGGATGGTTAGGAGGAGCATATATCGAGTAAAGTTTTAGCGGAATATTACCCGTATTGGTCAGATTATGCCAGGTTCCAGCAGGTATCACTATTGCAGAATCATCAAAGACATTTCTTTCAAAGTCAAAATCATCTTTACTATTGCCCATTCGAACAATCCCTTGGCCTTGTTCAATACGTAAGAATTGATCAACGTCTGGATGCATTTCCAAACCGATATCTTCGCCAACTTCTAGACTCATTAAAGTAACTTGTAAGTGCTTTCCTGTCCATAAAGCAGTACGATACCTATTGTTTTGCTTCGTTGCTTCATTGATATTGATGACAAATGGATTTGGTCCATAATCTGTTAAAAAAGTTCTTTCATCACCATTGGAAAAGTGAGACTCACTGAAATAAGCCCAGTAATCAGACTGTCTACCATAGTTATTCATTGGTACATTAGCATAATAAGGACATTGGTATTGATATGAATACATATAAGGATAGTACATTTCCCTCAATCCCTTCACAGTTTATAAAATTATCCTATGCACTTGTTGAGGGAATGTACTGAATTTCAAGGCACCTTATTTTAAGAAATCCTTTTAGCCTAAAACCAGTTATCTCTTCATCGGATTTTCTTTTATCTGCCATCCACGGAAAAGACGCATGGAATTTCTGTTGGGAAATCCATGCGCTACAGATAGTAAATTATTCTGCCTGATCTTTCATTTTATTTTCCTTCCAAAGCCCACCTGGCCAAAAGGCAAAACTTCCAAGCACCGTTGTGATCGACGGTACAAGCAGAGGTCTTACGATAAAGGTGTCCAGCAATATTCCAATAGCGGTTACTGTGCCGAATTGAACCAGAACCTGCATCGGCAATACAGCTAATACAGAAAATGTCCCGGCGAGGATTAGGCCGGCTGAACCAATCACGCCGCTAGTTTCGGTTACACCTTCTTGAATAGCTTGCTTTAGCGGCAGCGATTTTCGCTTCTTCCATATGCTTGATACCATAAATATATTGTAATCTCCCCCTAGCGCTACCAGGAAAACAAATGCATATACCGGAATCAACCCCTGCATAGCATCTGAACCATAACCGTAGTGGATTACTATCCAGCCTAGACCGATTGCAGAAAGGTAAGAAAGCACAACTGTTGCAAGTAAATACAGCATGGCGATAATCGAACGTAAGTAAACCAGTAACAGGGTCGCGATAATAATTAGTACTGCTGGGATTATTACCGATTGATCCCGACTTGTGACCTCTTGTGTGTCATATAGTGTGGCTGTTTCGCCGCCAATCCAGACGTTAGACCCAGCAGCTTCAAAACCGCCTTCTTTGAGGTCTTTTTGTACTGTATCCTTCATTACAGGTATGCTATCGATCGCCTGCGTTGAATATGGGTCAATCGACAATGTTACTTCATATTGAACGAAGGCTTTGTCAACAGATCCTGTTTGCGGTTCACTAACACTTTGGACGATTTCCATGTTAGACAGTTCTTTTTTTAGTGATATATCTTTATCCTCTGAATCGACTATTACCTGAACAGGTGCAACTTCTCCTGGAGGATAATGTTCTGCAATTATTTCAAATCCTTCCCGGGACGGCATATCCTCAGGAAATGAATCCAATAAACCATACGTGAACTGCACTTTTGGAGCAAATAATGCAAGACCGCCTAAAACTAAAACACATATAATAATAATAGTCCAGGGTTTTTCGGTTGAAAGCCGCCCAAACGCTTGATTAATTCGCCCGGCTGTTTTTGGTCTGTGCATTTTTTTACCTTTTTTAGCTTCCCGGTCTATCATCATTTCTTCTGTCCGGGGGATAAATGGAACAAATGCAAATCTGCCCAGCAAAGCCAAAATAGCTGGTAAAAAGGTCAAGGCAATAATTCCCATGATGAAGATTGATAAACTAAACGGAACCGCAAATCGGTCATAGGAAGCATAATGGGCGAGTGCGAGCGTTGACAGTCCTGCAACAGTTGTGACGGCGCTTAACATAATCGCGTCACCTGTATTCCCTATTGCTTTATTCAACGCTGTATACTTATCGGGCTCCAGACGCAGTTCATCACGGTACCGTGAGACTAGAAATAAACAGTAATCTGTACCGGCACCAAATAACAATACGGTCATAATGGACACCGCTTGTGCATCGACTTCAATCCAGCCTTCTTTTGCCATAAATCCAAGCAACGGGCTAATGAAACCGTAAGCCATTCCTACTGCAATTAGCGGAACGACAGAAAGGATAGGGGAACGATACAGCATAATCAGCAGTACAAGAACAAGCACAACGGTTCCAATCAATAAAGTCACGTCAGCGTTACTGAATAAAGCTGTTGCATCTGTTTGAATTCCAGCAGCTCCGGTAAACCGTACATGCAGACCTGCTTCGTCAAGGTCACCTTTAACAATTTGATCTCCTGCCTTTTCTTCAATCCGTTGGTGCAAGTTGTCCAGCTCAGTCTGCAAATCCTCTGTTGAAGCGGCCTTGTTAAAAAACACCGGAGTCGTCAGGGCAGCTCCGTCTTCAGAAGCAGACTTCATTAATGCTTGCATTGGCGCATGAGCAAGTGGCGGGATGAACTTCTGGTATGCAAGCGGATTTTTTTGCAGATCTATGTATACCTCTTGAATCAGACCCAAGTCATCCTCTTCCAATCCTCCCGCACGGTACCAAGCTATTAACAGTGGAACTCCGGCATCATTTGCAAATTGTTCTGAAGCGATCTCAGTCGCTTCTACTGACATGGCATCCTCTGGTAATAGCTGATTGGATTTGGTTTCCTGGCTGTTTACCTGTGGCCAGCTTACCGAAACAGCCGTAACCAGCAAGATCCAAATAACAACTGTCAGCCAACGTGTTTTTTTTCCAGCAATAATCTGACCCCAATCCAAAAAAAACTTTTTCAAGTAATCCCTCCTTTCTCCTAACTACTCGTTCATGTATATTCATTAAGGCTTGTATATCTTGCTCCACTTTTTCATTTACTTTATAATTCCTTGGTATATAAAATCTTCTGCACGTTGTATCGGTTTAATATGTTCTTCTGAGAGTCTATTTTAATCCTTGGACGAAACAACTGAGCAGATAATAGTTTTTAGATTTTTCGAAAGCCGTAGAAAAAAATAAGCTGAACAGCGTTTACTATTCAGCCTTATCTAATGTATTAATTGTTAATGTATTTCTCGAAAATATCACCAAAGTCTTTTTCATGGTACTGCTCACGAACAGATTTCAGCCAGTCAAACCCAAATTCGGTTAACTCTTTATATTGTGAAGCCGTATTTGTTTCAGACGTTCTTGAATTGTGGAGGACTGCAACAGCTTTATCTAAACTATGCTCGGCTTTCTCTAATAAAATGCCATTCTCATGTGTTGTTTCCGCAATGAAAAGCAATGCTTTGTACAAGTCTTTTAATTTTTCAATTTCATCTTTATGAACGTCGATGCTTATCGGCTCATTCCCTAAGGTGAATTTGATTTCGATGTCCATATCAATTTTTCCGGCTGTCTCAAGAAGTACATTGGCTATCTTATTCTGCGAGTAGGAAAAGCGTCTCAGTGTTCGCTTGGAAGAAGCAGCACTTTCGCCGTCGACATGAATGAGTGCTAGGTTGGTGAAGCAATACTCATCCGATTTTGTCTTAATCAAGAAGTAAATTTTCTCATCATCTTCGTGCCTAACGTAATCATCCGCGTCCGTCTTATCAAAATCCTCCGGCCCAATTATTCTGCCAATATCTGATAACCCTAGTGCATCTGAAGCTAATTTTTTGAACAAACCTATTACTCCCTTTCAAGTGAAGATTATTTAATCGTAAAATTATTATA
Source organism: Virgibacillus sp. (assembly GCA_041689365.1). GTDB lineage: Bacteria > Bacillota > Bacilli > Bacillales > Amphibacillaceae > Lentibacillus. Next base: position 15,754 of record JBDNGJ010000273.1, on the reverse strand, counting down.
TCACTAAAACTGAACTGTTTGAACCTTGATGGATGTTGATCCGAAATTGGACCTCAAGGGACATTCACCTACCCCGTTCAAAGTGAATACACTGATTCAAAGAAGTAATTTACTAGAGAGTGAAAAAGCGGCATAGGGAACAACCCAATAGAAAGAACTAACTATACCATGCAACAAGGTGATAATTACTGGCTATTGGTTGAACGATTCCAGACACCATCTCAATTGCAGTTGTGAAACAGTTTCCTGAGTTATTTGATTAAATTCAGAATTCAATCGGGTAGGAAGGTAACTTTCCCTATCTACTATTACACTAGTTATAACGATATAAAAATTACCAATTGACATCGCTTTCAATCTGTTTTATTCTAAAATTGCACATTAAGGAATACCGTTCCGTAATAAAGAAAGGGCTCTTGTGATGATAAAATCAGTAGATCGTGCACTGAAGGTCTTAGATATCTTAAAACATTATCCGAAAGGGTTGGGCGTAACAGAATTAGCTAACCAGCTTGATGTTGCTAAAAGTACATCGCATCGTTTATTAGCCAGTCTTGAAGAATATGGATACGTACAGAAGGCAGATAACTTCAACACGTATCGAATGGGACTTAAGTTTTTGGAGATGCAGCAGTTTGTTATTGAACAACTTGATATTGTTGAATTAGCTCATCCGATATTGGACAAGCTCAGTCATGAGCTAGAGGAAATCGTTCACCTTGTCATGCTTGATGGTAACGAAATTGTCTACATTGATAAAGTTGATAAAAATTCGTCGACAATTCGTATCTACTCACAAATTGGCAAGCGTGCCCCGTTGCATTGCACTGGGGTCGGAAAAGCTATTCTGGCTTATTATGATAGTAACAAGCTAGAAAGTTTCTTCAACACTATTACGATGAACCAGTTTACTAAGAATACGTTATCAAGCCAACAAAACCTGGTTCCTGAGTTATCTACTATTAGAAACCAGCGTTATGCAATGGATAATGAAGAACATGAAATCGGGATCCGTTGTATCGCTGCTCCAGTTTTTAATCATATCGGTGAAGTTCAGTTTGCCATTAGTGCAACCGGGCCAATTAGTAGAATGGATAATGAAGTTTTAAAAGAACGTATCCCACTGATTCAGCAAGCAGCCAAACAAATTTCCAAAAAATTAGGGTATACTCAATAAAGTTTTTTGGATTTATAAAAGAACGGCGTTCCTTAATGAAGAGCAGATATCACAAACACATGAATGGAGGAACTTATTTTGTTTAAAAAATTGTTTTTTGTTTCAATGATTGCTTTACTTATGGCTTTAACAGCTTGTGGTGGCGGAGACGATACTGCATCTGATAATACAAATAATGAAGATAATGAAAACGCTTCAGACTTCCCTAGCGAGTCACTTGAATTAATTGTACCTTACTCTGCTGGTGGCGGAACGGATTCACTTGCACGTTCGTTTGCAGATTTGGCTGAAAAAAACCTTGATGAATCAATTGCTGTTGTTAACCGTACAGGCGGTGGCGGAGCAGTTGGCATGCAAACAGGTGCCACGGCAAAGCCTGATGGTCATACAGTGACAATGGTAACAGTGGAATTACTGACATTACCGCACTCTGGTCTTGCTCAATTTAATTATGAGAAAGATTTCAAACCAGTAGTAATGCTTAATGAAGATCCTGCTGCTATTACTGTTCCAGCAGATTCACCTTACGATACCATTGAAGAATTCGTTAAAGCCGGGAAAAATGGTAAAGAAATCAATATCGGTAACTCAGGAACAGGGGCAATCTGGCACTTAGCTGCTGCAGCATTAGGAAAGAAAACTGGCGCTGAGTTCAATCATGTTCCATTCGAAGGTGCTGCACCAGCAGTTACTTCTCTATTAGGCGGTCACATTGACGCTGTTTCTGTAAGTCCAGCTGAGGTTAAACCACAAGTTGAAGCTGGCAAATTAAAAGTACTAGCTGTAATGGCTGATGAACGTATAGATCTGTTGCCTGAAGTTCCAACATTAAAGGAAAAAGGTATTGATTTGACAATCGGCACATGGCGCGGGCTTGCTGTACCAAGCGAAACTCCTGAAAAAGTTGTAAACAAACTGGAAAAAACGTTCAGTAAAACAGCTAAATCCGATAAATTCAAAAACAGTGTAAAAGAGCTTGGCCTTGGCTACCGCTTCCTTAATGCAGGGGAATTCAAAAAGCAACTTGATAAACAAGATGAGTTATTCGCTGAATTAATTCCATCACTTAACTTGAACGAGTAGTAAAATTTTTTTCATAAAAATTAAATGGAGGGTTGACCCATGATTACGATGAACCGCATCACGGGGATACTTTTAATTCTCATATCATTGTTTGCCTGGGTAACGGCGTCTGGTTTTCCTGAGGGAATGACCGGGCCCGGCCCTGCATTTTTCCCTAAAGCAATAGCCGTTTTATTAACGTTTTTGAGCCTGCTATTAATCATTAAAAACCCAACAAAAGAAGGCGGAGACAAGTTATCAAAGCAGCAAGCTGTTAGGCTTGCTATTGGTATTGTGTTAGTTATTATATATGCCGTACTTATACCACTGGTCGGTTTTTTCGTTTCAACTGTTGCTATGGTTACTGTACTTATGATGCTAATGAGGGTAAATAACTGGATGATGATAACTGTGACGGCAGTTTCGATTTCAATAGCTGTAACATTAGCATTTGAATTACTATTAAACGTACCTATTCCACACGGCTGGTTGTATTAGTTAAGGAGAGTTCAACTATGGATATGCTTATACAAGGTTTCTCAAACCTATTACAATTTAATATTTTATTAATCCTTTTTGCTGGAGTATGTGTTGGGATTATTATCGGTTCGTTGCCTGGATTAACTGCAACAATGGGCGTGGCACTATTTTTACCAATTACATTCGCAATGGATCCAGTTCCAGGATTGCTGTTATTAATTGGCGTATACTTTGGTGCTATTTACGGTGGTTCGATTGCAGCTGTCTTGCTCAATACACCAGGCACACCAGCATCTGCAGCAACAGCTTTGGATGGCTACCCCATGACCTTACAAGGGAAAGCTGGTAAGGCTCTTGGTATATCCGTTATTTCATCTGGCGTAGGTGCATTAATTAGTGTTAGTATGCTAGCTTTAATCTCTCCGCAACTTGCCGAAATAGCTCTCAATTTTGGCTCAGCAGAAATGTTCGCTCTAGCGTTTTTTGGGTTAAGTATCATTTCCAGTATTTCAGGGGAATCACTTTTAAAAGGACTGATTGCAGGTGTTAGTGGCCTGCTGATTTCAACAATTGGGATGGACCCTATGACAAGTTACCCTCGTTTTACATTCGACTCATTGACCTTACTTAACGGTATCTCTTTCATACCAGTTATGATAGGATTATTTGCCGTATCAGAAGCATTTGTTTCTTTAGAAGAACAGTTAAAAGATAAGGGTGGAGTTAAAAATATTGTAGCCAGTTATGCACTTCCTAAATGGCGTGAATTCAAAGCACTATGGGTATCAATTATCAGATCATCATTCTTAGGTTCTTTTATCGGTATTATTCCAGGGGCAGGTGCTGATATTGCAGCATTTGTTGCTTATAATGAAGCAAAACGATTTTCAACCAAAGAGGAAAAAGAACAATTTGGTAAAGGTATTCCAAAGGGGGTAGCCTCAGCAGAAGCTGCCAATAACGGTGTGACCGGTGGAGCAATGGTGCCACTTTTGACACTTGGTATCCCAGGAGATGCTGTTGCAGCGGTTTTATTAGGTGCATTAATCGTTCAAGGGATTCAACCAGGGCCACAATTATTCCAAACAAACGGTGACCTGATCTATACATTGTTCGCCGGAATGTTTCTCGCAGCAATCTTTATGGTCATATTAGGGCTGCTTGGTATCCGATTATTCACAAAAATTTTACTAGTCCCGAAAACGATATTAGTTCCTACGATACTAGTTCTATCTGTAGTCGGTGCATATGCAATTAATAATAATTTTTTCGATGTATATGTTATGGTCGGTGCTGGTATTATCGGTTATTTCATGAAAAAATACGGATTTCCAGCTTCACCAGTTGTTCTGGCGTTGATTCTGGGTCCGATGGCCGAAAGCGAATTTAGAAGATCTCTAGTTCTTTCACAAGGTAGTTACGAGATATTCTATACACGCCCTATTGCCGCAACACTAATTTTTTTATCGATTCTCTCATTATTTGCTCCAATAATAACAAAGTGGTACAAAGAGAGGAAGAATAACCAGCCATTGTAGGAAGAGATAGGAGGTATCATATGCCAAATTTAATTACACTAGGGGAAACAATGGTTGTCTTTGACCCAACAGTTAACGGTCCTATTCGATATGTTGATCAGTTTCGGAAGCGTTTCGGAGGTGCGGAGTCAAATGTTGCTCTCGGCTTGTCAAGGTTAGGTCATCAAGTTGGATGGGTAAGTCGCGTTGGCCAAGATGAATTGGGAAAATATCTCGTTCAGGCAATTCGTGGTGAGGGTGTTGATACATCATGCGTAACCTATGACTCAGAAGCCCCAACTGCGTTGTATATAAAAGAGCGGATCCGTGATGGCCACAGTCAGGTTTATTACTACCGCCATCAATCAGCTACAAGTCGTCTACGTGTGGCTGACATCGATTGGGATTATTTGAAGTCGGCAAAGATTATCCATTTAACTGGAATCACACCGTTTCTGAGTGAGTCGTGCCTTGATGTGGTTCATGAAGTGATTCGTTTTGCCAAGAATAATAGTATCTTAATATCATTCGATCCTAATATACGGAAAAAGATTATGGCTTCTTATGGAATGGAAGATGCAATTACCCTGCTCCGCACACTTGCTAAACAAGCTGACATTGTTATGCCTGGTATTGATGAAGCAGAATTGTTATTCGGAACAAGCGACTATAAGACTATCACTGATGAGTTGTTTGATGCTGGAGTCACCCACGTAGCTATTAAAAATGGTGACAAAGGAGTATATTATGCGTCACGTAATGGAAAAAGCGGAATCAAGGAAAGCTTTTCAGTTGAACGTGTAGTAGATCCTATTGGCGCCGGAGATGGCTTTGCAGCAGGAGTCTTATCCGGATTGCTGGATGGAAAACCGCTGGAAGATTCCGTGGAAATTGGCGCTGTAATCGGTGCCATGGTTGTTACAGTTGCCGGCGATATTGAAGGCCTGCCGGACAAACAAGAGATTGAAAACTTTTTAAAAGACGAACAAGATGTTGTCAGATAAAAGGAGGAATTTTCTATGAAACAGTTAGCTAGGCTAACGGAATCGGGAATTATTGCTGTTGTCCGTAAAATTGACAGCGGTAAAGTGCAAGACGTTATTTCTTCACTAATAAATGGAGGCGTAACCGGGATAGAGATCACTGTTGATTCTGAACATGCCTATGAGCATATTCGCAAGGCAAAAGAGAAGTATGCAGATCAAGCAGTTATCGGCGCTGGAACAGTTCTAGATGCTTACACTGCTCAAACAGCCATTCAAGCAGGGGCTGAGTTTATTTTTGCTCCAACCCTTGATAAAGAAACGATTCAAGTCGCTAACCGTTACGGAAAAATTGCCATTCCTGGCGTATTTACACCAACTGAAATGCTGCGTGCCTATGAGTATGGAGCTGACATAGTAAAAGTGTTTCCGGCAAACGTTGTCGGCACACAATTTTTGAAAGCCGTTAAAGGTCCGCTGCCGCATATTCATGTAATGCCAACAGGTGGTATTAATCTGGATAACGCTGGTGACTTTATCAGAGCGGGTTCGATTGCACTAGGTGTCGGCGGTTCTTTGCTGGATAAAGACCTTATTGAAAACAAGTCATGGGCTGATCTCGAACAACTCGCCGCTAGTTATGTGAAAGAAGTTGAAAAAGCAAGGAATGAAGGATAGCAAGTAGAAACTCACTGCTCTCAGCAGTGAGTTTCTTTGATTAATAGAATTGATTTTATCACTTATGTTTTGTACTATATACTAACAAATTTTATAAGTAGTATCTCGTTATCTCCAGCTACACCTTCAATTCATTTAAAAAGTCATCAGCAAATTGTTTGCAGGTTTCTATATCCTCATTATCCGGTTCAAGTTCAATTTTTAATTTCTGCTCATACATTTTACCGCCACGTTCTGAAATTTTTTCAGCTATTGTTTCAAGGGCAGCACCATATACAGGATAAGAGGAATCACATGAACCAAAAAGACCTAGAAGTTTTCCGGTTAAATCAACATAGTCCAATGCCTCATAAAAATCTTCCGCTTCAAAAGGCACATTATCATCCCATGTGTAGGATCCAATCAGGACACCGTCATAATCAATCAAGTCCTGGATATCATCAAGTGGCTCAAAATCGAATGACTTCTGATCTACATCGTGACCAGCTTCTTTAATATGGTCATACATAGATTCAGCCATCAACTCAGTACTTCCAGTTAAACTAGCGTATATTACTAAAATTTTTGCCAAAAACCAACATCTCCCTGTAACGTAATTCATCCCCCATTATACGTTAAAATGAGAATTATTTTCAATTAAGAAATATTAAATGTGTTTTAGCCAAGTTAGTTCGTTACTTTACTTGTTGTTGGTTACACTAACCAATAAAAGGGCGGATTGCAGTGTTAGTATTGAATTGGTCTATAATCCCAACTATTGATATTTTGATACCCTTACACATATTAAATTCCATTTCATTGACCCAATTATTAGAAATTCAAAGAGAATTCATTGAGACAGATAGCGCCTACTGGTATCAGAATGTTTTTTTAACACCTAAATGGTGGTTTTTGGTTATATTTAGTATACTTCCTGCTCTAATTTGGTGGAAGGTAGTTTATAAGAAGAAAATTATTGAAATAACAGCATTTGGATTATTTTATGGTGTTTCAGCTATTATACTTGATTCAATCGGAAGTAATGCGATGGTCTGGACTTACCCTTATAAGCTCTCTCCATACTTACACCCGCAATTATATCCTTACGATGTTGGTGTTGTGATAATTTCCTTCATGCTATGTTATCAACAGTGGAATAACAACTTTAAAAAATTTATCCTGTTTTCAGGTCTGCTATCTGCTGCTTTGGCCTTTATTGCAGAACCTATTATGGTGTGGTTACAATTATATCAACCAACCTCTTGGAAACACCTTTATTCGTTTCCTATCTACTGGTTGTTAAGCTTAATAAGCTGGGGAATTATTAAATATTTTAAAAAGCTAGAACAGGAGAGATAATATCTTCTGTTCTTTTCTATGTATTTAATTCGATATTAAAAAAATGAATGTTTTAGCTTGTTGCTTCGTCATATATACTAAGGGAGTTAAAAAAGAGTAGATGACGGATGATACCCGTGGAACAACTTGTTGAACGTTACCGAGAAAATCAAATTGATAAAGATCAATTATTGCAAGAATTGATGACACAATACGGTTCACAAGTCACTAGATTAGCTTACTCCTACGTCAAAAATGTGCATACAGCAGAAAATATCAGCCAGGAGGATTTTATTAAATGTTACAAAAAGCTGCAACATCTTAGGAAGGATTCATCGGTCAAATCTTGGATTAACAGCATTACCATTAACAATTGTAAAGATCATTTCTAAACGGATGGGGTCAAGAACCTTCGTCTAAATGTGGATTTTTCCCATTGGGTTAAAAGTACGACTCCATCTCCAGAAGACGAGATGACAAAGAATGTTCAGCATGACGAACTAATTGAAAAGGCCCTTTCCCTACCTGTTAAATACCGGGAAGTAATTATCTTGTTTCACTTTCAAGAGCTGTCAGTCAATGAAATCAGTGATTTATTAAATACAAAAGTGCCAACAGTCTCATCAAGGTTAAGAAGAGCTCGTCTAATGTTGAAAGAAAAACTGGAGGGAGACCAGAAATGAAAAATAGACTAGAAGAATTCTCAAAAAGATCCAGTCTGAACGACATAAAATTTCCTAAAAAAAGCCGAGAACAGGTTAACCAGCGTATTACAAAAATAAAAAGAAAAAATATATTTTCTAGTTGGAACAGAAAAATACTGAGTGCAGCCACTCTCCTTTTGTTATTGGCTTTTCCAGCCTATATCACTTATGATGCTTTCAAGGTTGAGGCACCAGGGCAACAAGGGAGTACGCTTGAATCCAATCAAAATCCAAACGCCCAGGCAGTAACCCCTGATAAACCGCCCGTTACTAAGCTTGAAAATCAATATAAAAGTGTTCTTATTCAACCAATAAGTGATCAGAGGAACGTATTGAAGTTTGACACGAAGCAGCAACTGATTAAAGCTTTTACTGAAGTGATGAGCCATGATTTAGCGGCAGAAAATGCAGATGCATTTTATCGCGAGAATAGTGAGGGACTATTCCTGGAATCCCGTGGGGGTCCAATTACACTTAATGCGGCGCCGGATTATAATTTAGCAAAAATCAAAGATCGAGAATACAAGGTAACGCAGGAGAAGAGCGGCGAGTATACAGGAAATGCACGGTTGTCCATTACCTATATTTATCACGATGGAAAATGGATCATTCAAGATCGCAACCTAAAACCTCTAAATGATTAGTAGCAGTCCACCGGAATCTCGATATTTTGATAAAAAAAAGCAGAAGAATGGGGGTAGAATAGTATGTCTATTAAAAAAGGTTTATTAATGAACCTTATAGCCGTGTTATCCATATTTATAGCGGCCTGTAGTCAGGATACTCCTGACTCTGCAATTAAAACAGATAAATCTAATCAGGAAAAGACACAAGAAAATGAAGAGAAACCGGAAGAGGATTCTAAAAATAATAAGTCTAATAAAGATGAACAGAAACAGTCAAAAGAGAAAAATCCATCTTCTGACAAAGAAAGTGATGATTCATCGGAAAATCAAAACGATTCCACTGATAAACAAAAGATTGAGGACAACGGCAGTGCTGATGAAAAGCTCCTACCTGGTGGAACTTTGTCATATGGAGATACAGGGGAAAAGGTCAGCATGTTGCAAGAAGCAGTTAACCGATCAGGTTACTCATTAACGGTTGATCGCGATCTAGACTGGACAACTGTCTGGGCGTTAAAAGATTTTCAAGCACACTATTCTGCCTTGAAAGTTGACGGCATTTACGGGCAGGGCACACGCGAATATATCCTAAAAGCCATTAACCGGGAGATAAAAGTAAATCCAGGCACTGGCCTAGACAATAATAACGATAGTGAAGAGAACAATGAGAACCAGGATAATAGTAAAATAGTGTCTGATCCAACAAGTATTCTTGCATTAGTGAATAAAAACAATCAATTGCCAGAAGGTTATATCCCAAACAACCTGGTTGAGCCGAATGTCAGATTTCCGTTTACTGAGAACTTGCCAAAAAAATAGATGCGGCAAGTAGCTGCAAACGCACTTGAGAATATGTTTAAAGCTGGAGACAACGCAGGGGTTGACCTTTTCGCACAGTCAGGTTACCGTTCATATGATCGGCAAGAGGCAATCTTTGCAGCAAATGCCCGCGAGCACGGACAAGAAGCAGCAAATCAATTCAGTGCACAAGCAGGGGAAAGCGAGCATCAAACTGGCCTGACAATGGATGTTACAAGCGCTGATATCAACTTTCGGCTAATTACAGATTTTGCAAATACTAATGAAGGCCAATGGGTCGCAAAGCACGCCAGCGAATTCGGTTTTATTGTGCGCTATCCGAAAGGTAAAACCGATATTACCGGGTATCAATACGAACCTTGGCACCTCCGCTATGTTGGTGAGAAAGCAGCCAAATATATTGACAGCAATAACATCACACTGGAACAGTATTTAGGTAATCAGTAATTGATGGTTTATATAAAACAGAGCCTGGAAGACATTCCAGGCTCTTACATAAATCACCCTTATTACAGGACGCTTATAGTTTAAAAGTGGTACTTGATTGCACATGTTTTAACTTCAGTATAGAAGTCTAATGCGGCCTGGCCTTGCTCTCTTGTATAGGAACTTGAAAGCTTCATACCCCCAAACGGCGCTTGATATTCAACACCGGCCGTTTCTTGATTTACTCTAACCATGCCCGCTTCAGTTTCATCTAAAAATCTATGAGCTGAAGACAGATTCTGTGTAAATAATGAAGCACTTAAGCCATATACTGTTTTATTACATAGTCGAATAGCATCATCGAAGTCATCCGCCTGAAGAATTGCTGCCACGGGGCCGAAAACTTCTTCTTGGACAAGCTGGTGCTCGCTATCAGCACCAGTTACAACTAACGGTGCAATATAATAACCTTCAGAATCTATTTGTAGCTTCTTCTCTGCAACAATGGTTGTTTCTTTATGTGCTATATCTACAAAGGATTTGACTTTGTCAAATTGCCCTTTTGATGCAACGGGACCCAGATATGCATTTTGGTTTAAAGCTGATGCCACGGTTAAATCTGCAACACCTTCTTGAATCTTATCTACAAAAGCATCATAGATTCCGTTTTCTACGATTATTCTACTTGTTGCCGTACATTTTTGACCCGCTGAACGGAAGGCGCCGCTTAATATCATTGGAATTGTTTTCTCTAGGTCCGCATCATTCATAACGATTGCTGCATTCTTGCCACCCATTTCAGTTTGATATTTGATATTCCGGCTAGCGCACGCTGCGGCAACCTGATTGCCTGTTGCCGTTGAACCAGTAAAACTGACTGCATTTAGTTTAACTTTTTCTAGAAGTGTCTGGCCGATTACTCTACCTTTTCCGATAACGAGATTAAAGACTCCCGCTGGTAATCCAACCGATTCAAAAATCTCTGCCATTTTTGTGACTGTTAATGATGCGATTTCAGCAGGCTTCCAAATAACTGCATTACCACAAATCAGTGCCGGTGCAAACTTCCAAACCGGAATCGCAACCGGGAAATTCCACGGTGTTATGATACCGATAACACCAAGTGGAACACGCTTCGTATATTGAATGACATTAACGTCACTAGAAGGAATGATGTTACCATCGGACCTTACCCCTTCACCTGCATAATAACGAAGTAACTGAATGCCGCGATTTACCTCGCCTTTCATTTCTCCAATTGGTTTTCCCATTTCAGAGCTTGCAAGAACAGCTAATTCCTCCAAGTTTTCTTTTAATGCATCTGCCATCTTATATAAATATTCGCCTCTGGCCGCACCAGTTAATGCAGCCCATTCCTTTTGTACTCTTTTCGCAGCTTCTTCAGCCTGCAGAACTTCTGATTCCCCTGACAGATTGATTGTACCTACTTGTTTTTTTAAATTTGAGGGGTTGTTTATTATCGTTTGTCCATTTTTTGGCGTTTGCCATTCCCCGCCAATCCAGTTTCTAGTTTCCATAAATTGATTTCCTCCTTGATCATTCATTAACTCATATTCAAATAACAGCCAGGCACAACCATTCGGGCAGAGCTCACTAATCTAGCAAGTTCAACCCGTTTATTTGATTGTGTCCAGCTATTAATATTTGCCAAAGTTCAGGTGGTTCCTGGCATCTATACCAAAGCGCCAGTCGCTTTTTCGTGAGCTGCTTTAATCTTTTGATATTCTTCATCACTCAGTGGTAATCTCGGTGGCCTTGTCGGTCCTGCCGTCTTGCCCGCTAGTTCCACAGAATATTTAATTGCTTGAACGAGTTGCGGCATGGCATCATAGTGCATGAGAGGTATAATAGGGCGGTAAATTTCCAAGGCCTCTTGAACCTTGCCCTGAACAGCCAGCTCAAATAGTTTAACAGTTTCCCTTGGGAAGGAGTTGGAAAAGCCTGAAATCCATCCTGTAGCACCAGCTATAGGTCCTTCCATTGCAAGATCATCAACGCCAATCAATACTTCCAGGTCCGTATTTTCCAGAATATCATGGACACGGCGAATATCTCCTGAGAATTCTTTTACGCCAATAACCTGGTCAAACTGAGATAACTCAACTAATAGATCTGGTGTAAGATCTACTTTATAATCATGTGGATTGTTATAAGCAATGATTGGTAACCCCACACTATTCAATGCATCATAATGCGCTATAATTTCCTTTTTTGTCGGGTTATAGTTAATTGGTGGTAATGCCATGAGACCAGCTGCACCTGATTTTTTAGCATGCTGCGCCCATCTCACTACCTGATCGGTAGACGGTGCACCAGTTCCAACGACAACTGGTACTCTTCCTCCAACGGCATCTATTACTGTCTCGACAACCTTTGCTCTTTCTTCAGGTGAAAGAGAAGCATATTCTCCAACAGATCCTGCTGGTATGACGCCATGGACGCCCTCATTAATTAACCAATCAACATGCTCACGCAAAGCATTGTAATCCACCTCATATAAATCTGTAAAAGGTGTAATCACTGCAACATAAACGCCCTCAAATTTTGCCAACTTCCATTCTCCTCTCCTAATTGAAAATATTGTTGTTATCCGATGTGCCTATCCCCACAGTTTTGTATCCAATGGTTATACCATTTTGCGAAAAGAGGAAGAGACAACAAAAAGTTGCCCACGGGATAGGGGGGAAATTTACTGCTAATCATCAGTAACAAGAATAGTGTAACCATACCCTATAAATACGTGTGAAGATTCTGAAAGTATTTCTGTTTTTTAAAAAATGTTAACCAGAAATTAATGAATATTTATTCACCTTTGAAACTCATTTAAAGCCACGTTGGTGTTGTGACACTAGGTTCGCCAGTTATTGCGGACTTAACACAATCTTCTAGACTCCCAAAGTAGATATCTCTTCCCACTAAACCTGGTGCATAGTGGGCATACTTTGCTGAGTTTGTCATTAGAGTCTTTGCTTCTTCAAGAATAAGCGGCGTATTTATCATACAAAGGCATGTATCAGTTGCAAATTTAGCACCGAACTCTTCAATAGTATCCGCTATCCCCTCAGCTTTAACTTCTTCATATACGTACTGACTTGTCGTAATGAGAAATTCTACACCTGGCTTGCATTTTACATTTTTGACGATCCCGGCTAACTGTTTGCACTCCTCAACCGAAAGGTGCGGACTGCCAATCGTAATCTGATCAACTGTTTTTTCCTTCGAAGAGGATAATTTTTTCCAAACGTCAGCCAATTCTTTTTTAGTAATTTTCCAGTTTTCATATGGTTCGTTCTTTCCAAAAGCTTCTTGAATACTAGAAGCCTCGGGAGTTACGCCAACAATGTGGAACATTCCCACTGAGCCAGCAGTGGCTGCCGCTGCTCCGAATGCTTTCAAATCATCTGAAGTTGGTTGATGATTTAACCCTGTAATGACTGGCACATTAGAATCAATACGATTGCCGACGAGATAACCTAAGACAGGATAAAAAGAAGAGTCAATTTCACTAAGTTCAGGCAATTCTATTAGAATAGTACCCAATCTTTCCTCGTCTAGATGGTAACCTGACAATGGTACTCTACCAGTTAAGGCAGCACATATATCCATCAGGTCACCATATCTGTTCGTCCGTGCCCCGAGAACACTGTTCGCATAGACAACAGCATTAGATTCTGCCCAAGCAATATGTTCACCAAAGCTAGGTCTTTCAGGTAATTGGTATGGGGCACACGTAAATGTAGGCTTAGCCCCCATTTTCAAATAGGCTTCGGCAAGCCGGTTAGCACTGCTCGCCCAATCAGGATCAACACCTTGTTCCTTCCAGCGCCTTCTGTCTATTGAAATGGCGTTCATACTTGTTGGAACAGAAACTTTACCACCTAACTCTGCTAGGGTTTCAGCAAAGTGAAGACTTGCGGGACCAGTGTAAATACAGCCATCAATATGAGCTCTCTTAATATCTATTAATTTAAAAGCTCCTTGCACTTTTGCCATTCTCAAAATAATCTTCATGGCTGTTTGTTTCGCTTGTCCTTCTTGACCTCCAAGCAATCTCCTGTCATGTTCTGTTAAGTCTACATTCACAACTAACACCTTCTAACTTTTTCTTTTAATGGTCTCTTTCTGTATCAGCCCCTTTAAAAATTACACGTCATTAATCATTTTGCCGGAACTCCTCCTTAAAAAATAATTTGCAATAATCACAGCAAATCATTAGCTGTCACTATTCTGCATACTCTAATACGACAATTCCTTCTTTATCTATAAAAGCATATTTAGCTCTTAACGCATCTTCAAAATCCTTTCCTTCTAAGACGATGACTGGGATTGAATTATTTAAAAATTCATCTCCTACAATCGACCCTAAAGAAATAATTTCATCAGCCTTCTTTAATAAGATGGCAGCTGGTGCATTTTTAACGTATATCGCTTCTAGTAATATACCGCTTCCTGTACACGAACCTCTGCCCGTCGGAAGGACGAAAATTTTCCCCGATATATTTTTCTTTGACAAAGGATGGTGGCGATCAATAATTTCCCCGCTGGACGGGTCCAGACCACCCCAAAAGCTAAGAGGTGTATCAGTTGATATAACGGGCCCCTCAGCCACTCCTGATACTAAAGGTTTCCCAGATTTAGTTTTAGATAGTTGAGAGTTATCCGTCATTTTTTCTCCCGCTTTCTTTTTTTCTTTTTTTGTACTTCAGTAGGTTTCTTTTAACTAATCTTGGTTCATCTTTTTCTCGATATTTCTCATCACATGCTGTTCCATTAATTTTCTTGCTAAATTCGCATCCCTCTTACATATTGCATGTGCTATATTCTCCAGATCTTCTGCTTGAATTATTCGGAAAGCTTGATTCTCCCGTTCTTCAAGGCTCAGTGCAGATGTTTTTAATACCGGATGAATGCCTAGTAAGATTGCTAGATGAATTTGATTGTGCGATGCTTTTGCCACAGCTTCATGAAATGCTAAATCCATCTCTACAAATGCTTTCCAGGTAGTATTAGGATTTTGGACTATCTCAGAAAAATTTCTGGATATTTCCGAGATATCTTTAAAATCTTCCTCATTTGCTCGCTGTGCTGCAAGATAAGTCGTTTGGCCTTCAAAGTCTGTTCTAAATTCTGCTAATTCATCAAAAGTGGCGCCACGGAAGCGCAAAAGTGCTTCTAAAGAACGCCCTACCCTTTCAGGTTTTGGTTCAACAATGACGATACCACCGCTAGCTCCTCGATGAACTTCAACAACCTTTTCTGCTTCAAGCACTCGTATTGCTTCGCGTATTGTTGTACGGCTCACATTAAAGAGATTGCTAAGATCGCGTTCACTTGGCAACTTGTCTTTAACTTTTAACTGACCTGTATTAATTGCTTCTTGTATTTGCATGACAACACCTTCGAATCCCCGAACCGGTTGGATTTCATCAAACATATTCATGTAATGGGATGTATTCGTACCGTCTTTCATCACAATCTTCTCCTCTATATTGTATTTCCAGGTCTAATTTTACGATTGTTTTGCAAAAATAAAAAATCGTATCATTTGTATGACCTGTCCACACCTCAAGTTGTAAGCGCTTTCTTTATCTAAATATACTGACTACGCTAAAAAATAAATTTATAGCAGGGAACGGAATAACCAAATCGAAGAAAATACATTACTTGCAATTCATAAAAATTAGAATTTTTTAAATGTTTAATGGTCTATCCAATTGACATTATAGTAATGCATTAGTAAAATTATTTCAAGTACTAATATTGCTATTTTTCTAAAAAATAACAATATGACATATTTATTTAATAACATTCAAGCTTATAAACCACCTGTATACGACATTTTGCAGCAATCTATTGGTTTAAGTATTCCGTGGAAAAAATAATTTTTTAGCAATACTTGAGTTTTGAACTGCCCACTAAATCGGTGAATGCCGAGAGTCTATAT
>JBDNGJ010000272.1:0-6272 GCA_041689365.1 Virgibacillus sp. | reverse complement strand
GTCTCACCTCGCACGCACACGGGAAGATTAACCCAAATTCTGATTCGAGTCGAAATTTCAACATTCCTATTCACCATCAATAACACCACATCTCATATAATCCCATCACATCATTTGTAGCATTAAAAAAGCCTTCCCACTGGAAAAGCATAACTAGCCTATATAGGTTATCGTACCTGCGATATTTGTTTACTGTAAGCACCACACAAGTTAATTCACTTATTACCACACAAATACACTAGTGACTAATCTTATAAGCCTTAGGTGCGCTCTGTGTGATGCTGACAATGTGACGCTCGCATGTATATCAGGTTTTTCAACACATAGCCTTTTTTAGCGTTGCCAAAACTGGCAACGCCATAGGCTTATATATCAGGTTTTTCTTATGTTGTAGCATCTCGCACGAACGTAAAATGCCAACATTTGTCCTTTTTGTAGCCGTTATTTGTAATGATAAATATACTGACCCACCGTTTTCAATTCAGGCTCGACTGTCTGCCACTCTCGAATAAGTCGCCATTGTTCCTTACTGGCTCGCCTTCTAACGCTCTGATAAGGAATAGTAAAACGCTCTGACGTGTCCTCTAATGAAATACCACTTAACCAGCCAGCATTAATATAATAATCCTTAGCTTTATCCCATTCATGCATAATATCACCCCTAAAATGTTATATATAGTCTCTAATTCTCGTATTTTCTAGTAAAAATGTTAGCATTTATTATCTTTGTAGCATGCAATGGTTGCAAAAACACCAACATTTATTATCTTTGTAGCATGCAATGGTTGCTATTTAAAACGCTATACCACAAGTTATCTAATGTTCTTATTATCCCCTCCAATTAATATTTGAGCGTATCTCGAATTGCATAATAGAAATGGTGGTACAGATAATTACCTGTCATTTTCTTGTCGATGAATACTGTTCTAAAATTGTATCTTGATTCGAATGTTTTCAATGAAGCAAGCAAGGCTTTTGCCTGATACTGACTTCTATAATTACCCATCACCATATTTTCATAGCCATTTTTATCTTCCACAAGTAACAGAAAAGATGAACGTTGGGAACGGATAAATTCGTTTTCAAGCCTGATGCGGTCTTTTATACTTGACGCCAATTCATCTACACTATTCTTACGCTCAATAGCCATAGGGAAGTATAAGTCCCTTACTATGCCTAGTTCCCCATTCGCTGGAATAAATGCCCCATAATCGCCATAATCCATCTTCTTAGACTGATAGGGAATATGCTTAGCCTTCATGTATTCCGTAATGTGGGTATTCTCCTGTTCACGACTATCCACGAGCATAACCATTGTTCCAAGAAGCTTTTTGATCTCGGTATCAGTAAAACTATATTGCATATTGATTGCTTCCACTTTATCGCCCCCTTTTAGGAAAAGCCCCCTCGACTAGAGAAGGCTTAATACTTAATTAATATCCTGCTTGTTTCATAGCAACCATTTGAGCAGTGCTCGTTGATGAATTTTCGCCAGGGAAAAGCTGACTAAATGCTATACTTTTATAGTCTTGGTGTTCTTCTAATCCCGCTGGATAATCTTCACCATGCTCTACCATGTTTAAAGCACTTTCAATATTTTTAAATTCTTTAAACTCTTGTGGCTCTTGATTTAATTCATGATTAAGTAATTGGAATTGTGAGCTATTTTCACTATTTTTCATACGTTGCTTTAAGTCTAACTGGAACAACTTATAAAAATCTTTATCACTTCGGTTTTGATCGTAAACTTCTCTCAATTCCTCTACACTATCCGCAACCGCCAATTCCTCTTTAAACATCATCATATTAGTCATACGTTGCATTTCAATCATAATTTTATGTTCAGGCTTGATAACAGGATCTTTAATCTCATCATACGGATCTTTAAATGGTTTTTCTGTTGCTTTTTTACGGATTAACTCTATTTCCTCTTTAGCCTTGTTTACACGCTCTTTTTTATCGTCAAGAATAGCCTTTTTGATTTCTGCCTTTTTCTTGTTAATGTATTCTAAGCTGTATTTATCGTTATTAACTTGGTTATAACGCTCTAACTGTGCTTTGTAATGCTGATCCATGCCCTCGAAATGTTTAAAAATACGTTTTTTATCAATACTCATAATTATTCAGCCCCCTGTAATTGTTTTTCTGCTTTTTCCAGTTCCACTAATGCAATATTTTGTTTACCTTTTGTGTTAAGTAGGTAATCCATGCGGTGTGTGAAGTATTCGTTCACTTGACCCACTGTCTTGCCTTCGATTTCCTTTTCAAGTCTTTCAAGTTCTACTAATCCGATGTTTTCTTTTCCTTTAGTGTTTAATAAATACGTTTTACGTTCACCTAAATACTGATTAAATGCTGCCATTTCATATTTCCTCCTTAATTAAATTGTTGTATTTTGGATCATACGGACTAAGGTAATAACGCTTAACCCAGCTATCGAATACCCTATGATTTCCCCCAACCGACAAACCCCTTATTTGATAACCTTTTGAAACTAATCGCCTTACAATATTTGTAATCTGTTCATAATCCAGCCCTGTTTGTTCTGTGAGGTCGTGAATATCTATCCCACCACCACTAACACAAATAGCATTTAAAACGCTTTGTTCTTCATTACTTAACGTCACCCATTACACCCTCCCCTTTAAAACTTGTGTCGTTCCTTAACCTCGAACAACTGAACCTTATCGCCTTGCGTTTTAATAATCGTTTCCCCATATTCGGGCAACTCTACAAATCTAGCTTGTCCTTCACTTATAATCATTACCTTAGATTCAGTACCTTCTAAGGAAACAGTAGCTTCCATACGTTGGTGATCTATATTAATTTTCTTGTCCATAACGTTTTACACCTCGCTTTCAAATTTATTAGATTCTCTTTGCTTTTGCTTCCTATTGCGGAGAATATACTTCCCACGCTTCAATGATTCTTTATATATAGCAGGATCACTTCTAAGCAATGTCTGTATCTCGTCACTAGTGAGGAAAGCAGTGCAACCTGACAACTTCACCTCAATATAATTTATTGCATCACCCCCTTGACTAGCTTTTATTTATGTGAAATAGCTTCATGCTATGGATAGGTTCCGATAACTTGACGTGAATTAATGAAATGGCGTATTTTATCTAATGCCTGTTTTTCGTATCGCTTCAATTCTTCTGTGGTCATATCGCTTACCTGCTCCCACACTATATGATTGAACGCCTGAACCTCTTTTGTACTTAGGGCACTCATAGCCCTAATTAGTAACTCACGCTTGCCTGTGTGCCTCTCACGCACACTAGAATAGGTATCATCTAAGTAAATCAATTCCAATGCTGCGATTTCTGTTGAATAACCAAACCTGCGGGGGATTCCACCTAATACCTCATATTGGGGATATACACCAGAGAAAATGAGATCCCGTTCTGATGATCGTTCTGCTTCCATATTCCGTAAAGCCTGTTCAGAATTTATATATCCTTGCAGAGTTAGCAGCCAGCCCATTTTTTCACCTCGTTTAGTAAAAATAATCATTTACAAGTGAAGTCTCTTCCACACTCATATTTATCTCCCGTGTACCATCTACCAAACTATCTGCGGTTACGTTGTATGGTATTCTGCATAATTCCAGTGAAGCAATATATTGGTCGTATTCGTGTTTCATGCAAAGTACATCTTTATATGGTTCGGGATTTTTACCGCAATATATTTGTAAAATCATGTTTTTCACCTCAATTTTTGGAAAAGGTAACACATAAGGTAACAAAGGTAACACTTGATTTTAAAATGTGTTACCTACTTCGCGCTTACTCCCACAAGGGTTACACTTGATTAGGTAGCAGGGTAACACATATTTTTGATAATATACCCTATATGTAATTTGTAGATAATGCTAGTTACTCCCACAATTCATATATGAGGGTATATGTTTAAAAGGGTGTTACTTATGTTACCTATTGACCTCTAACCCTTGTGGCTCTAAGGCTGAATAGGGTAACACACTTACTAATTTACATGTTACCCTATGTTACCTATTGACCTCTAACCCTTGTGGCTCTAAGCGCGGCGGAGGTATCACTTATCTGAATATGATAAGTCAAACCCTAGTTCCTTTACGCGTTCCATATTGACTGGAATCACTCGATAATTTGACCCTTTATGTTTCAATTGTTTATGGTCTACATAAATACCTTTTAATTGCCTTCCAATAGAAACCCCACGCTTTAACCATTCTTTACGCGTTCCTGGTTCTTCTGCTCCTAGAAAACGCTTTGTATAAGAAGGCATAAGGTAAAGATGATTGTTTTTATAAATTGCCTTTGTTATTACTTGCGGTTCATGTTCGTAAAAAATTTCATTCCTACTACTATCCAAGTCTGTGAGAATTTCCTCCAGGAATTGCAAAGGTTTGTCTATTGCCTTATTCTCTTGGGCAATGCTATCAAATAGTTTCACAAGATCATTTAATTTTATATCCATGCCTAAATGGTCTATTAGAATTAACCCTGTGAAATGGACTGCTGCATAAAATTCGGATAATCTGCTTAAAACATTATTTCCTTTTGATTTCGCGGCGTATAACTTTCTAACCTTATGAAACTCTGGAATAAGATCATCTTTGTTTTGGATCCACGCTTTCAAGAAGTCTATTCCGATTGCACCATAATTTTCTTTCATAGCTTCTTGCAATTGGATTATGTTTTCTGAATCATTTCTCAAAGGTTCATCACCTAAAGGAATAACTCTAGCGGCCACACCACCAGCATTTTTCGCATATTCATTAAGGGAAACCTCTCCCGTACTTAGCATGATGTTATTCCACGTATATTCTTTTTGGCTTCCTTTAAGAGATCCGCGCCCTTTTGAACGTCCGCCACTAAATTGGTAGATGATACTTTGTAAAACCCGTTCGTCTGCTTTCCTGGTATCGTCTATCAACAAAGGATAACTATTCAGGTATGCCGCTTTACGTTCAATAGAAACCCGTGTGGCGTTCCATTCACTTATAAGGCTCTTATTGCCCCATACAGTAGAACCAATCTCTAATGCGGTTGTTTTACCTTGTGAGCTATTACCGCTTGTTTCAGTAATAAAAGGTTTAATCCCTAAATCTTTGATAATCACACTAGCAAAACTGCTCAATACCATAAATACCGCTTTCGGTTGGTCTTTGATACGTTCAAATACTTCTCGTTTCCAAGTTTCACTTGTTCCCTTTACTTCGAAACCTTCAAGTAACTGTTTTTCGCCCTGGTCTAATGCCATAATCTCGACATCATTAGTTAAAATAGGGTGAATAAACTTGTCTTTAATATTTCCTAATCGTTCAACTGCATAATGCTGATCTATTTCATTTTCCAACAAGTAAAAATCCATGAAGCTTATTAAACTTTTACTATTATTATCATTAACAGAAAAACCCTTTTCACTTAGTTCTAACAATTCTTTTTTTATGGCAATTGTAGAAGCAGGAACAACTTCACTAATCTTTTTATTGCCTTGCTTCCAGGTAATCTCATACAATAATTGTGGGCGTTCCACGTTATGAAACTCCTTTGCTAATATTGGTACGTTCCTTGATACAAAGATTGTTTGATCGTTTTCATTTTCATTTTTTGCCTTTTTAATCGAATATAGAGATTCGTTCAATACTGTAAAAGGCTTAGGAATGATTACGGATTCTTCCATACCTTCCACATTCAATTGAAAATCATCATTCCTATTGCTTTTATACGTTTCATTAAGCCCGTCTATTGCGTTTTCTATGGTGTCGGTCTTATAATCCTCACGATCCCACTTATCACGATGTAGGCCACTATCTGAAAAGATACGGTCTATCTGTTCGGTATCTTGAGTATAAAAAGCAATGTAATTACATAAAGCTTGATCCGCTTCTGACTGACTACCATAACCGCCCCAATTCCCTGCGTATAGTTCGCTAAATTTCCCACCATTTTTAGCCTTGAAGCCAATACTTAAAATATCTTGGTCGGTCAATTCATTAGATGTGGAAATAACTGGCTTCGGTTTACTTTCCTTTTTTGGGAAATAATGATTGTAAATTTTATCAATTTCATTTTGACGTTTTTCAATAGTATTTGGTGTACCTTCCACATGATTTCCAGTCATTATGAGAAAACGCCCACTGTCATATATCTCAACGTTCTTTTCAGGGTTTTTACTTCGTGAACCTGGCTTCTTGCCTTTTATGATGATGTGAAGCCCTGTTCCACTTTGACTATATTCAGTGTAGCTATTTAAAGCTTTCACAATGGTTAAGGCTTCAGGAT
>JBDNGJ010000271.1:0-2411 GCA_041689365.1 Virgibacillus sp. | reverse complement strand
GAATAATTTTTGTAGATTCATTGTTTGGCCTCCTTAACATTTTATTCGAACTGTGAACTAATCATCCATTTCCACTTCATCTTCAAAATAGAAGTGTCCTTTACAATCAGGGCAACGAAGAATATAACGTTCTATTGCTTTATTGCCGATTTCATAACTACCTATTGGGTCATAAACTCGGTAGAAATGACGTTTTTTACAATGAGGACACCCTTCTGAAAATGTAATGTGACTGCCCCATTTTTTATCAGGTCTTTCTACATTAACTGCGTAAATAGCTCTTAACTCACCGCAAAACTCAGCTTGAAACGGTACTAAAAATGCCATTTGCTCCACTCCTTCATTTAGTCACTTGCACATCTTTTTCAAATCCTATCATGTACGCTTCTTCAACTTTTACTTTTAAACTCTCTATTTCATCATCTTTATCATAGATTAAAGCGTAAGCGCCTTTTCTGTACTCCTTAAAACCTTTTTGACAACCTTTCAACTGAAAAGCTACATCATCAATCATTGATAATTCTTTTTGTAACTGTTCAATCGTATCTAAGTAATTTTCTATGTCTTGACTCATTTCATGGATTTGTTGTTTTAGTAAATCGTTTTCCACTTCCAAATGCATATTCTTCTCCTCTCTTATGTCGCCAATTTGAAGCTTTAATCTTTCGATTTTTCGAAGTTGATCGTTTAAAATTTGTTCATGTGTACCTTTATCTTGTTCTAACTGCTTTTTGTTCTTTTCTAACTCTAATATTATTTCAGCGGCTTCAACTGGAAAACTACTAACCCACTTTTTTGTGTATTTAAGTTGTTCAAGGTAATCTCTTGCTTCCTGATCACTCATCGTTATCACCATCCAGTCGGTTTTCTTTGAAGCAGATGACTTTGAAATCGTCTTTTATTTCTTCTTTGCGCAACCACTCATCTACAATTAAAATTCGTTCTGGATTCCACACTACATCTTTCACCGAGACTATCTCCCCGTACTCTTTATGAATTAGAATATCTTCAGTTTCCAATTCCCAAACTTCCCTACCATGCGAGCTCCACCGTCTACGTTCCTTTTCCTCTGCTATTTCGTGTTCGGTTGCGTGACGTATTCCCCACAAAAGTACTGGTTGGAACTCGCTTAACTCAAAAACTGTACCAAGTAGATTTACTACCCAATCATTTTCCTTAAATTCTTCTTCAACCTCATATCCCACATAAATCGCTCGTGCTAATTTATCCAATGACAAGCTTTGCAAACATTTACTACTAGTCAATAAATATTGAGCACGTAGTTCTAAAAGCCTACCTGGATAGCCTGTGTGATATTTCCATTCTCTAATTGCTTCTGCTTGCTCCTGATTAATTTTCACTTTTTCCATCTTAAAAACCCCCTTCCAATTTTTCAAAACAATATTCAACTGTTTCTTTTCCAGAGTCATATGCTACTTTTAAAATTGCCTTTAAGTTTACGCGCGTTATACGTGCAGTTTTATCGTGAAGAGAAGAACATTCATAAATCGGGACATTAGTAACATTAATTATTCGATCATCATATCTATTCGCTACTGTTTTATATCTAAGATGAGATTTTTCCCCGCAAAAACACTGAGTTTCAGTAGGATAAAATTTATTCATGATGGTGGCTCCTTCTGTACGAATCATTTTTCTCCCTCCTAACATATTTCTTTAGTACATCCATAATTTCAAGCGCATCATCGTGACGAATGCACGTTTTATCCCAGAATTGAACATAAGCTCCCTCGTGTTTTCCACCGCGCCCACAACAAGCGTTCATCAAGCCTGGCAATGTACCTAAACAACCGTCGTGACCTTCTGTTGTATTAGGTAAGCCACAATGTCCACATGGTCTTTTCTGCCATGTATCAGCCGTCGATTCGCTTGTGTCACAATACACCCATTCATTATTTATAATCTCTATTGGATGTCCTCTCAAATAATTTTTAGCTGTCATTTTTTGACCTCCTTTTGATTTTTTATAGGTATGCTATTGATTAGTTGATATCGTTCAAATGTCGTTGCGCTTCATTGTGCATTTCTTCCATTTCTTCCACCTCATAATCCGTTTGAAGTATTGCTAATGATATCTTTTCGATAGAGTGTAATATAAAGCTAACAATTTCCTTGTTTTCTTCTTCGTTCACCGTCAACCCCTCCTAGCATATTTACCAACAGGCACAGTGCAAGCCTTGTCTAAATTCCAACCTGTATATATTCGATTGTTAAAAACTCTTTTAGGTATGCCATAGTTTTCACATATCGCAAAATATTTATCGTACTTACTACCTGTTTTAGCTGTCCGTGCCATCGTCGGTGTATTGATTGTACGTTCGATTGACCATTGCAGATTATTAAATCGATTGTAAACCGTGCCTCTCTTAATCCCATTTTTAGCAGCAATT
>JBDNGJ010000270.1:0-9504 GCA_041689365.1 Virgibacillus sp. | reverse complement strand
GTAGTTCTCTAACCACGCAGTTGGAATATACTCGCTTTCCGTGGGCTCACCACGAGCCTCCTCGCTCGCAAAGAACGCTCCCTGTGGGGTCTCTTAGGATCGCTGTCCCACAGGAGTCTCGCATATTCCAACTGCTAGTTTTGTGGTATAAAATCTTGTTTTTTTACGTTTTAGTGAGCAAAACACAGCGGAGGAAATACACGTAGACTCCTGTGGGAGCTGAGGCCTAGATGAGACTACGCAGCGACGTAGGAGCAAGGAGGCTCATCAGCCGCCCACGGAAAGCGAAGTGTATTTCCGCAGCGGCATAATAGCACCTGAACTTAAAAAAAGTACTTCGCAGTTTATATCTTTTGTGCATTATTTTTATACTTACCTGTTAAAAAGGCAGATGTCAACTATAAGAGACATCTGCCTTTCTGCTAGCTAAGATACTCAGGAAAGTTTCCCGGCTAGTTGTTGTTATTTAAGTTAGTTCATCGTTGGTATTCCACTATCCCTCACAGCTATATACTCAGGGCGTTTCTGATTACCTGAGAACGGCTCAACTAAACGATTCTCCACACTGTTGTACACCATGAATAAGTTGTTGCGCGGGTATGGAGTAATATTACTTGTTGAACCATGCATCGTATTACTCTCAAACAGCGTGATTGAGCCTGCTTTACCTGTTGGCACAGATATGCCTCCGCCTTTTTCAGCAAGCCAGCGCAGGCTATCCTCATCAGGCACACCGACTTTTTGTTTCTTCAGTGATTCTTTATAGTTATTGTCAGGCGTTTCCCCTACACAACTAACATAGTAGTTTTGGGACCCTGGTATAAGCATCAAAGGCCCGTTAAACGTATAGTTATCGGATAATGCAATTGATAAGCTGACAGCTCTCATCCGCGGCATACCATCTTCTGCATGCCATGTTTCAAAGTCAGAATGCCAGTCAAACTCCTTCCCTTTAAAACCAGGTTTATAATTGATTCGTGATTGGTGAATATAGACATCACTACCTAACAGATGACTGACGATGTCTAGTATCCGCTGATCATTTGCGATTTCTTTAAAGTAATTATCATCTTTATGAACATGAAAAATGGAACGAATATCATCACTTTCCGGCTCACGAATCACTTTGTCGGAAGTGACATGCTTAGTTGAGTCCTGCAATTCAAAAATGGCTTTTTGCATATCTTTAACTTCTTCATCCGAGAAGAAATTCTCAATTTGCAAAAACCCATTTTTTTCATAAGAATCAAGTTGTTGTTTGGAAATAGGAGCATGATGATCAAGGGATCGATCTGTGTGTATCACAGGGTCCTTCCGTTCCAAAATTTCCGGTTGGTCCTTTTTTCTTGAAGGATAGAGATCTTTCATTCTAAACACTCCCTACTAAGTATTTTTCATAAAAGTTTTCTATATTGTTAAGTTCCCGACATCACCGGGAAACTTCCCTGCATTTATATAACGAATGTATATTGTTATTGATTAGGAGTTAATATCCTAATATAAAAATGATTTGCAATTATTATATAATTACTGTTCTATCATTGCAACTTACCCGCTATTTCAAATTTTAAACTTTAGAAAAATTGGGATTCATTAAAGGGATTCTTATACTCTGGAGTGCAAGCCTTAACGGCGGGTACCTTAGTTGCACTTATACAGTAAGAAAGAATTTATACTTTTGTATAAAATAATTCTCTAACTTGATTTTAGTGGACACAGGTGACGCTATTTCTTTATAAAAGTAACCTTCTCGAAGTTATCCGGACACAGAAGCCCTTATTTCACATATATCATGGTTATTTGACTGTATTTGTGTGAAATAAGGTCCCTGGTGTTCGCAAACAACACCATTTTCGTGGATTTCTGCTAAATAAGGTCTCTGGTGTCCGCAAAACCTCAAATTTGCTATATGAAAAATAATTTTCATGATAGATGGTGGTTGCGCATTCAGCAGCCATGGTGGTTTCTTATCTTTTTAAAAAAACAGACGCAGATTCACTCCGCGTCTGTCTCTTTTTTACCGCTTATTCATTTCACTTGGTTCAGGACCTTTTCGCTGATTACGATCCAGTTCAGCAATCTCAGCCATATCATCTGCACTTAATTCAAAATCAAACACATTAAAGTTTTCTTCTATTCGCGATGGTGTAACTGATTTTGGAATTACGACTGCATCAGATTGAAGGTGCCAGCGGATAATT
Organism: Virgibacillus sp.; assembly: GCA_041689365.1. Taxonomy (GTDB): domain Bacteria; phylum Bacillota; class Bacilli; order Bacillales; family Amphibacillaceae; genus Lentibacillus. Next base: position 7,303 of record JBDNGJ010000270.1, on the reverse strand, counting down.
ACCTGTGCTGAAGTTTTGCCATATTTACTTGCAATTTGTTTTACTGCATCGTTATTTAAAACTTCCCCGCCATTCATTAGCGGGCTCCAAGCTTCCAAGTAAATATTGTGCTTTTCACAGAAGTCTTTAAGTTCATTTTGCTGTAAATATGGGTGGCATTCCACTTGATTCACAGCCGGCACTACATCACATTCATCCAACAAACGCTGGAGATGTTCAATGTTAAAATTACAAACACCGATTGCTTTCACTCGGCCATCATTATAAAGCTTTTCCATCGCTTTATACGTCTCGACATAGTCATCAAATTCCGGGGTTGGCCAATGAATCAAGTATAAATCAACATAATCAAGTCCCAGTTTTTCCAGACTTTTATCAAATGCCTTTAAGGTATTGTCGTAACCTTGGTCGCTATTCCAAACCTTTGTTGTTATAAATAAATCTTCACGGGGCACAGAGCTAGTTGCTAGTGCCTTACCAACGCCACTTTCGTTTTCATATACCTTTGCCGTATCAATTGATCTGTATCCAACTTCAAACGCCTTTGATACAGCTGGAGTTGCTTCTTCATCGGGTACCTGCCACACGCCAAACCCAAGCTGGGGCATGCGATTACCATTGTTTAATGTAATATATTGCATTTTCATAAATCTCCCTTTCATGCTGTAGTGAAGTATAGTCTATCACATGGAATACACAGGAAAAAATGCTATGCTTGTCGCTCTGCCCTCACAAAGGTATAATTCCCTTCATATTTCATAAGGCTTTCTTCAGCCAACCCATATGTCTGTGCAAAAATCTTATCAAGGAAATAACAGCAATTATTGTCCATCAAATTGATCTAAAGCTTCCTCTCCAGAATGGATGTTACCGTTTCATCCAAAAAGTAGCGATCATGCTCAACAGTAATAATCGTCCCATGTTAATTATTGATGAAATTAGTAAGCCATTCAATCGCCGAGAAATCCAGATGGTTAGTTGGCTCATCCAATAACAACAGGTCAGGTGACTTTAATAGTAATTGTGCTAAACCAACCTTTTTCCGCTCACCACCACTAAGCTGCTGCCATTCTTTTTCAGCCGGATCATCTATTTTAAGCCCACTCATTTTTGAGTCAATATCAATAATAATCAATACTCGCGCGGGAATTTAATACCGGCTATTACTATTATATCGCCTATCGCTATATAATAGATTTTAAACTTGTCAATTACTATTCGACTTGCATTTTTATACGCTCCATATTCTTCTGTGTACCGAAAACTTATTATTTCATTTTGAAGGGTTGCTTCCGTTTTATTGATTAGGTTACTAATATATTGGTATGTTTCGTCCGGGGTGAAATAGTTGGATTGGTAGGATCGTAATTTCCTCTTAATTGGTGAGGGCCATACAATAGTCATCTTTGAAAGTCTTCTTTCGACAAGGTCCTTAACAATTCAGAGGTGGTTTGATAATCACCTTTTTCATATGCCTCAAGACTTTCATGTATCATTTTTTTTAATTCTTCGTCAGATTCAATCTCTTCTTGAACCTCAGTACATTCCTGATAGACAAGTGTAAATTTACCTTTTCCTGGAACTACGAATTGTGACACTGAATTTTTTTCATTCATTGCATTTAATTCGCTAAATAGTTCATCAGGGGATTTAATATTCTTCATCCTATTCTTCATCTCCTCTTGAATTTTCTGTTATTTAAAGTATACGTTGATTAGTTTAAATTCTCAAGAACGATACCATATATTTTTCACACGTATTATTATAAGCATTCACCGTCCTACGGATAGGGAATACTGTTCAACTTCTATTGGATAGTATTCTGGCAGTTTATTTTGACGTTATTATCCACTTACATGAAGTGTTTCAACTTTTCATAATCCTTGCAGGGAAAAGAAGGATGAATCTATTAGCTTATGATTCACCCTCTTCAACTGTACTTTCCACAAATTTCAAAAAAGCTTATTTATACAAAAATGCGATATCAATAGTGAATGGATATTTCTCATAAATCCCCTCAACCGAGCCATCATCATCTTCTAAAATAAGATAATAGGTTATGATTAAAGTGGATCCCACATTCCGCAAAAGACGAGAAGAAGACATGGAAGGAATTCCTAATACAGACTTTGATCAAAGTAATACCTATTTACCTGAAAACGACAAACACGGACTAAGTCATGACGATATTAAGCGCAACATTAAAAGGAAGAAAAAATGAACATGGGCGACGAGTTCTGGCATCAAGAAATCATTGATGTTGATTTATCTATCATCACAGAACAAAAAGTAGATTTTGAAACCTTTTTTAGACAAGCTGATAGGGAAAAGTGGCAACATGACGATGAAAGACAAACTAACGACCAACCAATCCCCTGGTAGGTTCATTTTGACTACATCCTATTAACGCGAATAAAGCTATCAGTATAAATAATAAATAAAATTTTTTTATCATTATTTCACCCTTTGATATTTATTATCAATAAATTGCATCAATACCATTACGGTCATCAAAGGTTGGTCGTATAAGTTCTGTTCTATCTCTTGAGGTGTTCATGATTGCATAGTTAGAGGTATGACCAAGACCAGTAGCGTGCCCAATTTCGTGAATAACCGAACTCTGTCTTACTCTTGAGTTACTTCGTATGGCATACATAGAACGATTCAGTCGTCCCTTAAATCCTGTTATCTTTGTCGGAGTCGTAATAGGTGGTCATAACTCCATACCTAGAACTACTGGTTATATATTCATCTGTTAAATAATTCATTGAACCAGGCGCGTAAGATAACCTCCATTAATTTTGTTCATTATTCCACACATGTACAGCTGATCCCCATGCTGAGTTGATATAAGAGTAATTAGATATTGTTTTGTAAGACGTGTTACCTAGGAATTCCCATCCCTTTGTAGTATAGGCTTCTACAGTTGGTGATAAATTTGGATTGACAAAGGCGAGACAACAAACGACGGCTAAGGATAATAATGTAGGTACCTTGTAAATCAATTTCTTCATAAATCCTACTTCCTATATTTGATGAATGTTTGCAAAAATTAAATAAATAAAATCCCTCTGTTCTTATATTTTCACAGCTAATTTACTGTTAAAATAGATTCATACATAAAAATAAAGCAAACCTGCCAAGGAGGCTAAAACCCATGTCATTCACAAATAAAGAAGCAACCATTTCCGAAATGCAGAACGAAATGGAAACTGAAAATCTAACAGCTAAAAAACTAACAATGATGTATTTAGAAAATATCGCTAAACACAACGAAACGATTAACGCTGTCTTAGAGGTCAACCCTGAGGCAATACATATCGCTGAAGCATTGGATGTGGAGAGAGAACAAAAAGGACCACGTGGACCACTCCACGGCATCCCCATCCTGGTAAAAGACAATATCGATACAGGGGATAAAACACATACCACTGCAGGTTCACTGGCTCTGGAAAACAATTATGCAAAAGAAGATGCCTTTATCGTGAACAAGCTGCGCGAAGCAGGTGCAGTTATTCTGGGGAAAACCAACCTGACAGAGTGGGCAAATTTTATGACAGACGATATGCCGAATGGGTACAGCTCGTTAGGCGGCCAAGTTATGAACCCATATGGTCAAGGCAAATTTGATGTTGGTGGATCCAGCGCCGGCTCTGGTGCAGGCGTTGCAGCTAACCTTGCTGCAGGTGCAATTGGCACGGAAACTAGTGGATCAATTCTCAGCCCGGCAAGCAGTAATTCACTTGTTGGCATTAAGCCTACCGTTGGGTTATTAAGCAGAACAGGAATTATTCCAATCTCAAACAGCCAGGATACTGCTGGTCCCATGACTCGAACTGTAGAAGATGCTGCCACTTTATTAGGGGCGCTTTCAGGTGCAGATGCAAAAGATGCAGCTACTTCACTTATCAAGAACGGTCTTACACAAGACTATTCTTCATCTCTAAACAAGGACGGATTAAATAAAGCCAAACTCGGCATCTCACGTGATTACCTGAAAGGACTTAATGATGAAGAACTAACCATAATTAACACCGCTTTAGCAGATTTACAAAAAACAGGTGCAGCATTGATTGACCCAATTAGCTTGCCCACCGATCTAAACGATGTCTACGTACTCCTTCATGAGTTTAAAAGCGGGGTAAATGCATACTTGAAAAACTTATCGAATAACTTCCCGGTCCATTCATTAGAAGAAGTCATTCAGTTAAATGAATTTTATGGAGAAGAAACGCTGAAATACGGACAAACTGTTCTCGAACAGTCAAATGAGAAAAGCGGAAAACTAGTTGAGGCAGAATATATCAATGCCAGATTAAATGATATTCAGATGTCACAGGAACAAGGTATCGATTTGGCAATGGATGAGAATAATCTAGACGCGTTAATTTTTGCAAATAATTATGGTGCGGGTATTGCCGCAAAAGCAGGCTACCCTTCCATAACCGTTCCAGCAGGATATACAACAGAAGGAAAACCCGTCGGCATAACATTTACAGGAAAAGCCTTCACGGAAGAGAAACTAATCGAATTAGCCTATGCCTATGAACAAGCAACAAAACATAGAAAAGCACCTAAAATGTAAAAGATAGAGGCTGGGATATAACCAAAACTTCCCACGTTAAAGATGAATAATAACAGGCTAGGATGTTTAGAATGTTCATTTTCAATGGTATGATCGAATACGTAGTTGATACAATGCTGCGAAGTACTTTTTAAAAAGTTTGAGTGCTATTATGCCGCTGCGGAAATACACTTCGCGCACTAGGGCGGCTGATGAGCCTCCTTGCTCCTGCGTCGCTGCGCAGTCTCATCTAGGCCTCAGCTCGACGAACACGACGTTCTAGTGTCGGCGTTGGCCACAGGACGTGGCCGTCTTTAGCCGACCCACAGGAGTCTACGTGTATTTCCTCCGCTGGGCTTTGCTTACTAGAACTTAAAAAAACAAGATTTTATACCACTAAACTAGCAGTTGGAATATGCGAGACTCCTGTGGGACAGCGAGCCTAAGAGACCCCACAGGGAGCGTTTTTTGCGAGCGAGGCAGACTAAGTACGCCACATCCTGTGGCAACGTCTGCACTAGCACGTCCTGTGCGTCGGAGGCTCGTGGTGAGCCCACGGAAAGCGAGTATATTCCAGCTGCGTCGTTAGGGAGCCTCACGAAATGCTTCCAATAGGACTCCCTTAGTTACTTCGCATTTTATACCAAATAAGCAACATAAATCCGAACTATTCGAATTCTATTACTAGAATTTTGAATCATAGTTCGGATTTCACTTTAACTGGAACACTTTTGTCCCAGCCCCTTTCTATTTATCATGATATTAGAAAACTTGGCATTCGCCAAGCTTTTGGGCGAATTGCCTTAGTTGCACTTATGCAGTAAGAAAGTAGTTATACTTTCTTATCTGCCAAAAAACAATCTTTCGTATGATCGTTAACCATCCCTGTTGCCTGCATAAATGCATAGCAAATAGTTGGACCGACAAACTTGAATCCGCGTTTCTTCAGGTCTTTACTCATTGCCTCTGACTCTTTAGTGGAGGCAGGGACATCAGCATGTGCATCCCAGCTATTCAGAACAGGTTCACCACCAACAAAATTCCAGATATAACTGTCAAAATCACCAAATTCCTCCTGAACCTGTAAGAACGCTTTGGCATTCGTGACAACTGAATTAACTTTGAGTTTGTTGCGGATAATTCCTTCGTTGTTTAACAACTCTTCTATTTTACCTACATCATAATTACTAACAATCTTGGGATCAAAGTAATCAAAAGCTTTTTGGTAGTTTTCTCTTCGCTTTAATATCGTAATCCAACTTAGACCCGCTTGAGCACCTTCCAATGAGAGCATTTCAAATAATTCCTGATCATTATGTGTTGGTCTTCCCCATTCATGGTCATGATAGTTGATATATATTTGTTCATCGGTTACCCATTCACAGCGTTTTATATCCATTTCTACTCGTCCTTCTTTTCAATTTCATTTTCTTCATATGAAATCCAGTCACTGAAACTACCAGGGTAAAGCTTAACATTTTTATAACCAGCTTTCTTCAAAGCTAGCACATTCGGACATGCGGAGACCCCTGAGCCACAAGAGACGATTATCTCATCATCCTTAGATAATGAGGAAAAATTCGCTTGAAGGTCAGTGTCATTTTTCCAGTTTCCATCCTCATCTAAAACATTTTTCCAGAAATAGTTTTTGGCTCCAGGAATATGCCCTGCTTTTGGATATAGTGGTTCTGTTTTTCCTAAATAACGATCTCTGCCACGTGAGTCAATTAATACTGCAGATTTATTATCCAGTTTTTCTTTTACCTCATCAATGTCAGCAACCTGGTTTTCACGAAAATTTGGCTGGAAATCTGTTGCAGATAGAGTCGGTATTTCCGATGATACCTCATGACCTTGCTCTACCCATTTTTCAAAGCCACCATCTAAAAGATATACGTTTTCGTGACCCATGTAATCAAGCAACCACCATAAACGCGCGGCGAACATATCATTTCGCTGATCGTAAATCACAACTGTTGTATCATGATCAATTCCAATGTTTCCGATCTTTGCAGCAAACATATCCATATCTGGTAATGGATGATTACCACCATGTTTCTCTGCTTTCCCTGATAAATCTTTATTCAAATCCAAATAAACTGCATGTGGAATATGACTTTCCAAGTAAGCTTTTCTCCCAGCTTCCGCGTCATTCAACTGAAATCGGACATCAACGACAACTGTATTCTCCAACTTACTTTCCAGTCGGTTTTTCAGCCACGTATCATTCACTATAATAGACATAATCGCCCTCCTATTTTGCTCAAAACATACTACACAATAGAAAATAACCTGACAGTTTTATGTCTGAATTATATCAAACAGTTATCCATAATTTCAAAATTTTTTAACTTCCTGACCAGTGGAAAACAGAAACAAAATATTGTTTTGATAGCGGCATTTCCTTTGGCCTTTGAACAACTTTCAAACTCTATCTGACTTCTGTTTAAAATACTCCGTTAGTTCGACGACCATGGCTCCCATTTTTGACGTACTTGATTGGAACACTTTGGAAACCCCTCTTTGTTCTAATTCCTGCGCGGTTACTTTTCCGATTGCAGCGGCCAAGACTCCTTTATTTAGTGACTCAACTATTTCCTCAGGTCGTTCATATTTATTAAACAGGTTTTGAACTTGGGTCTTACTGGTAAAAATTACTGTGTGAAGTGTTTGGGCGATTATTTCCTCTCTAAGGGACCTCAACGTTTTATGATCTGGCACCTTATAATGATAAGGTTT
>JBDNGJ010000269.1:0-6379 GCA_041689365.1 Virgibacillus sp. | reverse complement strand
TGCAATCTCCCCGCAATATAAAATCAGGGTTTTATAATACGTATCAGCTTGTTTTTCTGACCATTTCTCAAAAGTGTAATCCCAAATTTTGGCTAAATCCTGAACAGCCTTGTTGGTCAGTTTATATTTAGCCATTCAAATATTTTTTTTCTTTAAGCAATTTAAGATGTTTTTCAGGGTCAAAATTGTGTGCCATTCCGCTATCAACCCCTTCCTGAATGGCATTTCTTAACACTTTAACTTTATTTTCCTCTTCCTCTAAAAGCCGTAATCCGGCACGAACGACTTCGCTAACATTTTTGAATCGTCCTTCAGCTATTCGGCTTTGAACGAATTGATCAAAATAATTTCCAAGCGATATAGATGTGTTTTTACTCATTTTTGTACTCTTTCTTTCAAAGGTACCAAAAATTGGTAAAATAATAAAATTTCAAATTACGGCTAACGGTTTTGTATAAGAATAGTAGGGCGAAAAAAAAACGACTACCATACGGTTAAACACAAGCCGAATTTTTAAATTTTACTAATTATTTTATTTTTTGCAATTCGTCAAATTTAAAAATTTGGCGACTTCCCAAAAATGCCCGAACCTTCGTGCTGGTAAAGGCTCGCACTATGTTTTATATACGTTGTTAGCATTAGTACTTTTCCCTATTTTAAAATTTTCCTGCATTCCATTTTTGATAAAACATCTTCTAGTCCTCCAAAGATTGAAATGTCATAGTTTGTTGGAACACCTTTTATCAACTCAATTTCCTGAATGTTTTTATTACTATAGTTGTCCACACTTCCTTCATCAATTAACCCATCTGTAGAACATTGATTTAATTGGACTGATGTTGATTCAGTCATCAGAAATTTACTTTCCAATATAGAACATAAACCTCTTGTTTTATTTTCTTTTACAGGGAATACAATATTTAAAAATTCTCCTTTTGACAATGATTCTTTAAAATTAATATGCGTAGTTTGGTATGAAATTCCATCTATTCTATCGTCTTTTCTAACCCATTGTAATAATAATTGAGGAATAATATATTCAGGCTTAAAAAAATCTTCATAATTTCTAACACGAACAGAACACGCAAAAACAATAGGCCAAATCATTAAATATTTATAATATTCATATGGTGATACACTATTACCTCTTGGTGGTGCTAAATCAATAACTTTAAGAAGTTCAGTATTTTTAAGTCTAACAATTTGAAAATCATTTAAATTAGGCCTATTTAATTCTTCCCAACACACATATGAGGATGTTCCAAGGTAAAGTGATGGAAATCCAGGAATACTAAATCTCTGCGTTTTTATTTTTCCTCTAAGGTCAAATGGTATATGGAAAAAGTTTTCTGGTTTAAGAGGAAAGTTTAGTTTATGAATTCTAATTCTGTAAAAATCTCCGTTTGAATGAAATTCACGTACATTTAATATTTCTTCAAAGTTTTTTAAGTTACTCATTAAACCTTTTTCTAATTCAAAAAGTGCGGATGCCGGCTTACCAGCATAATAATTTGAGATAGCAGATTTTAAACTATTAACTAAATGAATCTGACGTTCTTTTATTGAATTTATATTGAATTCTATGTCTTCGAAATTTTCAATACTTTCAAGTTTTTCTAAAAATTCTTTAAAAACTTTATTCACAAATATTGTATAATCTTCTTTTGGACTCTGAGTTCTTGGTAATCTAAAAAAGTCGTGATTTAAGAAATCAATTATTTTCATTTGTTGCGTTAAGTTATTGAATTCGGACTTAGTTATTCGTATTAATGCTAAAAACATCTATAGAACGTTGCCCAATTGCTGTTAGCTCTTGTTGGAACACGTTTTCCCTTAAGGGGCAGGTAAAGCTGAAGCTTGCTTCTGTGGTTGTGCAATTGGGTGTAGTCCCGAAGGCTCGGGATTGGATCACATCCCCAAAGGGACGAGAGTGCGTCAGCACGTAGTGCCTTTGTCAGCTTTAGCTGAATGTGATCCAACAGCGTTTTGCAGCTACAAGAAGTTGTCGATTTCGAAGCACTAAACTTTCAGCCAGCACCGAACTTGATACGAAGAACAAATCTTCATTTAACCACTGAACCGCCAATTTCTTGTAGGTGCTGTTATAGGACGTTTTTCTCTTCATTGTCGGTGGTTTGTGCTCCACATTCAATACAATACATATGCATTTGTTTAAAGTTATTTTTCTATTCGTTCCCTTAAAAATGATAGAAAACTTTTTTTAAGATTTTTAATTCCTTCTGTCTTTAAAAAATTTTCGATAAAATTGTCCGTGTCTGTGTATTTGAAACCTTCTTTTAATTTGACAAGTATTTTATGAAATATCTGATGCTTACTTGTCTGATTTTCTTTTGTTAAAAAAGTTTCAAGAGTATGATAGTAATGGTCAAGCCATTTAGATTTAGTAGCAAGGTCTATAAATTTATTTAGTGCTTCATAATTGCTATGAGTTAAAAATTCAATGTCACCCCAAACTAACTCGTATAGCTGTTCTCCATCTTCCAATTTGACAAATTCTTTAGAATGAAATTGTTCCTTGAACCTTTTTTCAATTATCAAATTAATATTGTGTCGAAAGACCAACTTAGAACCTTTAATTTTATTTGTAGATTCTAAAAAGTAAGCGTCAATAAATGCTGTTCCAATAACAAGTTCCTTTTGTAAATTGTCAAAATTGGAGGCGGGAATTCTATCAAAGTCTCCAATTGAAATTCCTCCTCTCAAAGGCAGGTCACATTTTGTTATAGAAATTTTATAAATCTCTTTTAAGAAAGTAAGGATTTTACCAAGTGACTCATCAGAATCATTTTCTGTGTAAATTATTAGAGAGTCACTAAATGTTTGACCGTGTATGGAGTGGTCGTTGTTGTAATTAAGTTTTTGCCAAAGCTGATAGATTTCCGAATTGAATGATTGGATAACTTCTTTCGCCTCTATGTGCGAGATAGAAGATATTCTCTGTTTAAAACCTAATGTGTCTACAAATGCTACTATTTTCATTGCAATATCGTCTTTTAAAATGCCCTATAACGATTGGGCTATAAAACGTAGGGCGTTCGAAGTGAATAATTGTCTCCCGTCGTAAAAGTAGCTAGAAGAACTGACCTAACCAATACCACTACCCACCCTATGTCTTTATAGCTATTGTTATGGCGCGTTATTTTTAGTTCGCTACATTTAAAATTAAATATGTTCAGTGTTATTCTTTTCAATTATTAGTCCTGAAATATTCTGAAGTCGTTCGAAACATTGTCTGTCTGCACCAGCTAATTCTTTTACAATTTTTTTTAAACCAGAATAACATTGATTTAATACTATTATTTAATTACCAGTCAGTTGCCCAAGAGATGAATATATTTGTTAATTAGTCCAGGTGTGTCACTATCAATTAAAACTAGGTCAATACCCATTATTTCGTCACCCCGTCTGTTTGGAAAAGAAGCATTTAAATATTTATTGTATAGTTCTCTGATATCATCCATTGCTTAATGCGCCACAACGTTTGTATCACCGTAATAATTTTTTTTATAATTGTAGATTAGGGTTCTTTAGCTTGAAAGTTGTTGTAAGCAGCAGGTTAGGACTGGTTTAGCAGCTTATATTTTTTATATCTACCGCCTTTTATTATTTCCTTTATCTTCTCCGGCAACATGATCGGCATGATAGCCGCCACGCTGTCCCATGGGTTTATCTTCACCGGTTGTGGTATCCCGGCTCGTTTGATGTTCCATTTCAGAATTGATTTCCGCACCGAGTAGGATAATAAATCCCGTAAGAAAGAACCACAGCATAAGGATAATTACTGCCGCAAAACTGCCATAGGTTTCATCAAAGCTGCCAAAGTTATTTACATAAAGGCTAAAAAGCAGCGATCCTGCAAGCCAGAATACTGTAGCTATAATAGCTCCCCAGCTGGTCCATTTAAATTCAGGACTTTTACGACAGGGTGCAACTTTATAAACCGCAGCCAACGCAAACATGACTATCAGTGCCAGTATGGGCCATCGTAATAATTGAATAATTGTTTCTAATGTTGAGGGTAAACCGATCTTATCGATAAGTGCGGGAAAAGCCACAACCATTGCAATAGCAATAAAGCCGATAATAATGCCGCCTATAGTAAACAGAAGGGTAACGGCATTTAATTTAAAAAAGCCGCGTTCATCTGTTTCATCATATATAATATTTACTCCTTCAAAAACTGCCTTTGCACCTTTATTGGCACTCCAGAGACTGATCAGTATACTCAAAACTAAACTCCAGCCCAGGGATGATGCTGACTTTTCAGATTGCTTTTCTAAAATATTGCTAATCATTTGGTGTGCCTGCTCAGGAAGGACATTTGCAAGCTGGCTCATCTGTTGCGCTACCTCCGCAGGCTCCATTACCAGCCCATATATGGATAAAGCAGCTGCAATAGCGGGAAAAATTGCAAGGAAAAAATAAAATGCAATTCCTGCTGAAACGATGGATACATGGTCCTTTGTCAGCCGGTCTTTTACTCGTAAGGCAATATCTTTCCAGCCTTTCTTTGGTATTTGTGTCGGTTTTTCGGCCTTGTGACCTCTGTCGCCTGTTGAAGTAGTGCCCATAATAATATTATTTGCTAAGATTAAAAGATAATGACCGAAAGATATATAAAATTAAATCTACATCAGCCAGTCATACTTGAAAAACGGGATATCATATTAAATGTTTAATAATTGTCTACCTGTGATGCTCAGCAGCATTTACGGCGGCAACTATAATACCTTAATCTTTCTCCCCATTTATCAAATTCCAGGTTCTCTTGCTTTCGAACAGAATCCACAGCATATTTTTCAATGACCTTACCTTCTTTCCATAAAAGGTGGCCCAGCTTGAAATTCGGTATTAGCTGTCCGTCATAAAAGACGCCGCTGCCTAGTCCTGTACCTATTGTCACTATAATTACGAGTCCTGATTTGTGACGTCATGCGCCATAACAATGGCATATCACCAGTGCTATTCATGTTATCCTTGCTTCGTACGCAAGTTTTGTTGATGTTATTGTTGAAATAACGAGGGTAATATGAATAAAACCGATTTAAGAACCAAGTACGAACATCGTCTTACGCTAAAAAATTATAGCGAAAATACCTTGCGCGCTTATCTAAGTGGCCTGTCTATCTTTTTAGATTATCTGAGGGTTAATCAGATTTCAGCAGTTACTCCCAAGGTGCTGGATACCTATTTTCATTATTGTAAAAAAGAATTGGAGTATGGTTACTCTATGATGAAGCAATTGCTGGCATCAGTTAAGTTTTTATATGAGGAAGTATTACAAGAAGAGATTGATTTCAATTTCAACATCAAGATGAAAAAGCCGAGTCGTATCCCTGTAGTACTTTCGGTACAGGAAGTGCAGCGGCTGCTGAATTCATTTACCAACCTAAAACATAAGGCGATTTTTACCTTGTGCTATTCAGCAGGTTTAAGAGTGGGAGAAATTTTGAACCTGAAATTGAAGGATATTGATTCCGATCGCATGCAAATCCGTATTGAGCAGGGTAAAGGGCAGAAAGACCGGTATTCAATATTATCCGAAAAAGTGTTGGTATTGCTAAGGAAATATGTGGAAGAATATCAGCCTACTGAGTATCTCTTTGAAGGACAGGGTGGTGGCCAATATTCGGCTTCTTCTATTCAAGCACTCATGCGAAGGCATAAAAAGCAATGTGGCATCACCAAGAAAGCCACACCGCATACGCTGCGCCATAGCTTCGCCACACATCTGTTAGACAATGGAACAGATACCCGCTTTATTCAAGAACTTCTGGGACACAAACATATTTCGACTACGCAAATTTACACGCACGTCAGCTCACGTTCCCTAAAGGATGTGAAAAGCCCCATCGAAAATTTGGATATTTAATATCAAAGTACAATCGTACGCTTAAGAATTACAATTGATTTAAACAGTCTGCCTTCCTGAGTGCGTTAGCTAATATGTATCAAAGTATCAGCAATGGCTTCACGCAATGGGGCGTTTACCTTGGCTTGTTCTGCGTATTGATTCCACTCCGAGACGGTTGCGTTAATTTCATCCATAATAGCATCTGCTTTTTAAATGTGCATGGATCGGGCAATAGTGAGTATATCTTCCCTATTGATGGCTTCTCGTTTACCGTTGATGCTTAAAGAATGTCGACTAACCCATAGGCTGCCCGGCCGGTAGGCATGGCAAATATCATAGGCCGGGGCTAATTCCCACGCGCTGTTTTTCTTAAGCATAAAGGCAAAATTTTTGGTGTGATCATCGCAGTTTCGGGCGGCCACATTAAATACCATTCGCCTGAACATTTGCTCGGCTTGCGGGTAGGGCAGGCGAAGCAGCCGCATGGTTTGGAACAGCTGCTCA
>JBDNGJ010000268.1:0-1539 GCA_041689365.1 Virgibacillus sp. | reverse complement strand
GCTGACAAGCACAGCACTAGAGCGTTTACCTGTAATTTGAACAGGTTGATGCGTTTCTGATGCTTCATCGAGCAACCGATAAATATCTTTTCGGGCTTGGGTGGCTGTTAATGTCTTCATGGTCTGTTACTTTATATTTGTTTTCTAAGATGAACGTACGGACTTCCGTACATATTGTCAAGAGATTGTTTCCGGTTGACCTAACGACCCCGCGCGTAACCGGCAGGCGCCAAAACGTTAATTATTTACAAATGTACTACGGAACTTCGGCACTTCAAAACAGCAATCCGACGGCGAGGCCTGTCCGCGTTGACGCGCTTGTTAGCACGCTGGCGCATGATTTATAATTCGAAGTCCTCTGGATTTCTACGGCTGTCCCAAATGTGTAGAATCTTGACGGCCTCTTTCTCATCTAAATAATAAATCTGATAATGATCTTTAACGAATACGCGTTCTTCTTTATTTGTCAACTGACGACCTAAAAATGGAAAGTGGGAGAGCAGATTTGCAGATTCCTTAAACATGTTGTCTAATTTAGTCGAGTATTCTTTGTTCCCTAATCTCTTATACCAATAATCCAAGATTTGAATGCGATCTGCAAGAGCTTCCGGAGCCCAAATTATTTGTTTAGCCATTGAGCTACTAGTTGATCTGCTTGATCATTGGTTAAGAAATTCCCTTGGTCGATACTCTTTTTTGCTTGACTGATTCGCTTTTCCTGATAAGGAGTAGGGGTAATATCTTCTTTTGGCTCATACTTTCGATCCAGTACATTTTTGACAGTCTGAAGAAATCCTTCATCATCAATATTTTCGATACTTTCATGAAGTAAGCTTTTTAACTCTTTAGTATTAGCACTCATAGCATCAATTTTTGGATTAATCTGTTACTACAGTATAACTAACAAGAAGCAAAAATTGTATAAAAAGCTCGAATTAATTTTAGAATTGCAAAGCGTGCTAACGACCCCGCGCGTAACCGGCAGGCGCCAAAGCGTAATTTATTTACAAATGTACTACGGAAACTGCTGACCTCAAAACCACAACGGCATGCTCGCCGAAGCTGCGTTTTTTGCAGCGCAGGAGAGCGAGGCCTGTCCGCCGTTGACGCGCTTGTTATGCCACCGTTAATTCTTGACTTAGATTACTATTTTTTATCTGAATTGAAGCCAGACCATACCCAATAAATACCTCTGACAAAATAGAGTGGAACAAAATATGCGCCCAATGAAAAAATAATAGCAATACCCCAGCTCTTCAAAGTTAATTCAGTAAGGTTTAATTTAGTTTCTATTACAAAAAAGATTATCCACGAAATTAAACACAATAACCCAATAAGAATTGATAACCTTCTGAAGCCTTCTTTTGATGCTTTCATTTTGTATGCATTTTTAGGTGGTATAACGGCCCCGCGCGTAACCGGCACACGCAGGAACTATTTAAAGCAAGTACGTAAATTAAAACTTTAACTTCAAGAGCTTGGCAATCACTGGCGAGGTGTGTCCGAGTTGACGCGCTTGTTATGCATTTTGCGAGAAAT
>JBDNGJ010000267.1:0-3299 GCA_041689365.1 Virgibacillus sp. | reverse complement strand
CCTTACAGCATGCCAGTGAATATGATGCTCGTCGGCGCATTCTTGACGAGTGGTATGATTATGCTGCTTCTGTCCGTGCAAACAAAATATAACCAGTCACGCCAGCGGACGCGCTAAAGCGCGCCACTGCGTTCATCGTTAAACAAACATAATACTGAGAATGATTTAAAATGAAAAATGTAAAATTCGCCAGCTTAATCTTTATTTCTATCAACATACTAATGCTATATGGTTGTAGTACCACTGGGCCAAAATTCCAAAAATTTGATGAACCAAACAAAGAATCCGCATTAGTTTATTTTTATAGGCCAAGCACATTTTTTGGGGGAGGGACAACAATCAATATTATGGAAGAAGTTGAACCTGGAAAAGAAAATGACAAAAGCAATTTCAGTGGTATATCAACAGTTGGTAAATTAAAATATAATAGTTATTTTAAGGTAGAAATTTCTCCGAGTGAACATAAATTTACTACAAACTGGATGTTCGATCCAATTATAATCAGTATGAATCCGAACGAAATATATTGCATCAAAGCTGAACGTACATTTGCAAGTTACTTTTTTTCCAGTTACACACCAATAAAATTAATTACCAAAGAAACATGTAATGAAGAAATAAAAAATACAAAACAAATGACCGAAAAAGATTTAGGGGATTCCTTTTACTAATATGAAATACAGAAAATGTTTAACAAGTGCAGGCAAAATCGCCCCGCGGGCTGGACACGCTACGCGCGCCTTTGCTTCAAGCGTTATGCTCGAAAATTGAAATTCAAAATACTAAAGGTAAATAAAATGAAAAAATCAGCATTATTAATTCTAGTATCAGTGACTATGTCGACAGCTGCCTTAGCGTCTCCTTTGACTAATTCATGGATGGGGTCTGGCATGGATGCAGATAAGAGATTTTGTGAGTACGGAGATGGACAGGTGATAGTTGTTTCCGGAAGCCAAAACTGTCCTATGTCAAATTAAGTAGTAAGAACAAAGCGTACGAGCATAACAAGTGCAGGCACGGCGACGCCTACTACATTGCGCCTTCGGCTTCATTCCGTAGGCGCGCATGCTGCAAGCGTTAGGTCTCGCCGAAATTGAGAGCTCGAGAATGAAATGACTGTAAGGATAAAAAATGAAAATTATTTTGACTTTAATTGGTCTTTGGATTGTTTTTGCGCTTTAGGGGCTGTCTATATATGCAGTAGGTGTTCATGGAGCCCTTTAGAGTAATTTTCTCTATCGGTCTTTTTTAGATTAATAGTTAGGAGTTGACTAGTATTATGGGATTATTAAAAGCACTTTTTACGAGTAAGTCTAGAATGATAAGAGAGTACAGGTTTGTTGATATTTCTGAAGATGCTGTCTCGCCTCATATAGCTCAGAAGTTTAAGGAGATGCTTGACTCTACGAAATCTTTTGGTTGGGATTGTGATGAATTATTCTGGCATATATATGATAATTCTTCTGGAATATCTGAAAAGTCCAAAATTGCTTTTGTTGCGAAGTATTTAAAGGAAGACGAATCTGGCAATAAGATATATGTTGATTATGGAGAAACGGGCCCCGGAGAGGCACTGTTTTTTTGTTTTTCGGTGGCGCCCTCAAACAATGCGCTTTATTTAAACGTTAAAGATAATAATGACCATAACTTATTTACCGTTTTTATCATTCTTAGAAAATAACTAAGAATTGAAATGACCTAACAAGCAATTCAACAGGACTAAAAACATTGGGCTGTTCGCTTCGCTCCATTTTAGCCCACTATTTTTAGCCCGTTAATTGGGCGTTAGGCAGTCCTTTTACTTTCGGACAATAGGAGATTGAATGAAGATTACAGCGGTCAATTCTGAGGAGTTCAGGGAGCAATTTCGACTCGTATTACAGCAGTCAGAGTTCACATCGATTCGAGGCGTAGTATATTTTTGGAAGTCTGAGAGGCCTATTCCCCGAGTTATCGGCGAGAGCAACATCTTGTACATTGGGCAAACAACGCGCACCTTGCGTGATAGGCACGGTGGCAAAAGCGATTTTGAAATTGAAGTGGCTTACTTCAACAGATTCTATAACCACGTTATAAAGAAGTACGGTCCTCTCTCCATGGAATTCAAGGCAGTTGATAGTCCGAAGCGTGCTGAGTGGGAAGAGCTTAAAACTTATTACGGAACTCACCTGGAATATCCTCCGCTAAATAGGTCCGTGCCAAGCGAGCCTGCCCTGCCGTCGGGATAGCCTAACAATCACAGGCACGGCGACAGCTACTACATTGCGGCTTCGCCTACATTTCGCAGCCGCGCGTGCTGTTGGCGTTGGGCGCCAAAGGAATCATCGTGCAGACATTAGAGCTAAAAATTCCACCAGTTGTTCAGGTGCTTGTTACGGCAAGCCTCATGTGGACATTGGCGGTCGCTGTCCCGAGTCTTGGTTTCACTTTGTCCGTATCTCCGCTTGTAGCACTGGTGTTTGCGGCAATCGGTTTTGCTTTTGCGTTACTTGGCGTATTGGAATTTCGGTCAGCGGGCACAACCGTCGACCCTCGAGTGCCAGATCAATCCGTTAGCCTTGTCGTTCGCGGGGTCTATCGAATAAGTCGAAACCCGATGTACGTTGGGTTCTTGCTCGTTCTTATTGCTTGGGGAATTTTTCTGAGCAATCTAGGGTCTGTTGACAATTGCTCGTAAGTCTTTGAAAGGTAAGAGCAAGCTCGTATAATGAAGTTCCGAAACAACAATCATACGAGCCCGCAATGCCCAGATACATGCTCACAGAGGAGCTGTGGTCCAAGCTAAGAGAAATACTGCTTCAATTCAGTCTGTATAACAAGGCAGGTCTGCGCAAAACAGTCGAAGGCATTCTGTTCAGAATGCGGACCGGCGTGCCCTGGAGAGATCTGCCAGACCATTTCGGCAGATGGAATTCTGTCTACAAAGCGTTCAATTACTGGTCGAAAAAAGGCCTCTGGAAAAAGCTCTTCAACGTGCTGAAAGCAGACTCCGATCTGGAATGGGTCTTCATTGATGGCAGCTATGTGAAAGCACACCAGCACAGTGCCGGAGCCGCAGGTGGCTACGACGAGAATATCGGTAAAAGCAGGGCTGGCAACACCTCCAAGGTGCATCTGGCGGTGAATGCTTACGGCCTGCCAGAGGCATTCACCATTACAGGTGGTCACATCAATGACTGCACTGAAGCGCCAACACTCATCGAAAAAATTGACGCTGCGCAGGTGCTGATAGCGGATAAAGGCTACGACAGCCAGATAATACGTGACAAGGGAGAAGCCCTCGGAATGAGCGTTATTAT
>JBDNGJ010000266.1:0-4207 GCA_041689365.1 Virgibacillus sp. | reverse complement strand
TTAATTATTAACGATACGTTATATAAGAAAGGAAAATTTAAAAATGTCTATCAAAGAGAGAATAATAAAGAAGAGAAAAGAATTAGGTTTAAATCAAACAGAATTGGCTAAAAGAGCTGGGCTAAAACCTCCTGCTATTAGTCAGTACGAATCTGGTGTGAGGAACCCATCCTATGATGCAGTTCTAAAATTAGCTAATGCACTAAGCGTGAAAGTAGATTACTTAATATCTGGAATTAAAAGTAGCAATGATTCTTCATTGGACCCTACAAGTGAAGTGCTGGTTAAAATTTTTCAAAATTTAACTATCTCTAAAAAAGAAGAAATTATGAATTATGTACTTTTAACTACTGGACAAAATAAGCGACTTGATATTTTGTCAACAAATCCCAAACATTACGCTACATACATTTTTGAACATTATTTTAATAAAAAACTTCCTATAGATGTTTTCAGCCTTGCGGAAAAGATGAACGTAAAAATAATTCAAGGAGCAATAAACAAGGAAGCTGACGCTATTCTGTTAAAAAGAAATAATACTATCATCCTTGATAATGAAATTATAAATGAAGCTAGAGTAAAATTTGCTATAACTACTTTAATTGGTCATATGATATTCCCATGGCATACTGAAGAAATTTATTATTTTAGAAAACCTGGGGAATCAACACTTTTAACAGAGAATACAGAAGAAATGGAGGCAAGTACATTTACCACAAATTTAATAACACCATCCGAAGAATTAGAAAAAGATTTGTCTGATTATAAAACAAAAAATGCTAGCCTTAAAGAACTTAAAAAATTGGCTGATGAAAAATATAAAGTTTCCTTAACTTCCCTTTGTAACCGACTAGTTGAACAATATAAGGATCGTTTTGCTGTTATATTTTCAAGTGATTATAGAATAACTAAATTATTTTCAAATGATATCTTAGTAAAAGATAATGGTTCTGAATTAGATCAAAAAAGTAAAGCATTTGAGCTATTGAAACATCAAAGTGAAGATGAAGAATTTAAAGAGGATAAGGTTCATGCAACAACATGGATTAATGATGCAAGCGAAAATGAAATAATATATGAAAGCTCAGTGTTTAATCCTAAGTATAACTCTGTTCTTACGTTAATAACCAGGTTAAGCAAATAAGTTTTATTTATCTAAATCAAAACTGGTGAAATCAGAGTGTATTGTCTAATTCCACCCTGAATAGGAAGTTAGAGAACTTCATTAACGAGTACTGAATAAGACTATTTTAGAAGATTATCCAATTAATCAAGGGGTTAACTGAGAGATTTATTGAAAATCTTCTAGCTTCTATAGGGGTTCCAATTTCCCATATAAAACATTTTAAAACAAGATGAGTTTTTGAAATTATTTTTTGGTTGTACGAAGAAAATGAATTAAAACCCTCTAACTTTAATGATATTTAATTAAGGTATTGAGAGGAAAGATTTATACAAACTATATTTTAATTAATTACATTCTATAGGAGTGAGTATATGTCTGAATTAGATAATTTCATAAAGATAAAACGCAATCAGATTTTAAATAGATATGATACTGAAAAGTCAGTATTGTATAAAGAGTATTATACTGATTTTGAAAATCCTTATCTAAGAGAAATATTTGCGATAATTCATAGTTACTTAAATGATTTATTTTCTTTTATGAATAGTAAAAATAGTTACAATGGTGGCCATTATAATGCTGTAGAGAGCAGAGAATTAATAGACCTTATCGACCTAACTAGAGTACTTCAAGCTAAGTTAATCGACGAATATAGTTTTGAAATTGACCAAGACTACACGAAGACCATTAATTTGTGTAGAACGTTTTTATCACCTAACGGCGGCAGTCCCATACCGGAGGAATTTCCAAATATCAACATAATTGAAGAAAAATCTATATTTAATAAAGTTAATAGTATAGAAATTAAAAGTCAAAATAGATCATTGTTTATCAACCTTCAGCAAATTGGAGGAGGTTCCTATGCAAGAGTGTTTAGTTATCAAGATCCGCATTATGATACAGAAATTGCTTTAAAACGTGCAAAAGAGAACTTACGTGCTGATGAACTAGAGAGGTTTAAAAATGAATTTAGTGACTTAAAAAACTTGGACTCCCCTTTCATTATAAAGGCTTATACTTATAATTCAGAGAAAAACGAATATACCATGGAATTTGCTGATCAAACCTTAGAAAAATTTATGAGGTATAATAATAGCTCTTTATCTTTCGAATCTAGACGAGCATTAGTAATCCAGTTGCTTAATGCTTTCAAATATATTCATCAACAGGGACTTTTGCATAGAGACATTAGTTATCAAAACATCCTTATTAAGAAATTTGAAGATGGTAATTTTCTAATAAAGGTTTCAGATTTTGGTTTAGTTAAGCGACCAGAAAGTTCTTTAACAAGACATGGGACGGAAACTAAAGGAGCTATAAATGACTATTCAGACCTTGATTTAATCGGATTTGAAAATTACGAAATAAGACACGAAACATTTGCGCTGGCTAAGGTGATATATTATATATTGACTGGCAGAGAAACAAACTACCACAAGGAAGATATTGAACCATTAAAGAAATTTATTCTAAAAGCTATAGGTGATAAGGATAATCGTTTTGATATTATTGATGACATGAAAAGTGTAGTATTGACAGAAGTATTTCCAGCTATCCGAAAGGGTGAGGAAAAAGATTACTTAGGCTGATTACGGATATGTTCGTGTTGCATTATTTCAAATCTTTAATTGTATAGTGAGACTTCTTTAGTATTCCCTTACAATCGACGAGCTTTATTGGCATAAGATCAGCGCTCATTTTTCATAATCCTATTCTAAAACCATTAAATCTCCCCTCTATAATTTAGAGGGCTTTTTAAAGTTTCATCTATTTTAGTACTTACCTTGTATTATAGATTATACTTCGCTTTTCTCATTTGAAAGGCAATATTGCCCTTTCCAAATAGTTATTACTGCAGTTTTAATATATGGTTTGTCAACTGAGCAGTACAATTTTATACAATTGAGCCTTGCCGATAAGGAATATTTGCATTATGTATAGCAAATATTCTGCCTGTTAACTTATAGTCTGTACTGCAATTTTGGTAGTATATAACTTCCGAGTCAATAATAAAAAGTTCTACAACTTACATCTTAAGTGTTTTTGTGTCATTCAATAAGATATTCAGTATAATTGTGTCTACGGTTAGTGACACAATTATACTGAAACTAAAATATATAACCTTAATTTAACAAGGTTTTGACTTTCAGTATATTTGTGTCGCTCGTCAAAAATCCCCTTCGACTTTAAATCGTTCATATCTCCTAAATTTATAAGTCTTCTGAATACATTTTTACCTAACTAGCCATCATAATACGCTTTAATCGATCTATATTTTACCACTAAGAATCAGTTCGAGATTTAATTGGTCTCTTCTCGGAGAACTAACTTAACATCCTGTATCACGCCCTACTTCCTTCCTATTTATACATTCTTTTTTAAGAAATCACAAAAATAAATCCTATTGATGGCTAACAGCATGCCTTCTCCTAGAACGAGGTGAAAGCAAGCTATTTTTTCTACCATTTGTTATTGAGGATATTGTTGTCCTGTTTGATGTTGTCCTCCCATTACATTGTTTGGAGGAACACTCGGCAAAGGACTCATCGATTGGGTTTGCTCTTGATTTGTTGCGTCTGGATGACTCAGCCAACCTAATTGTTCTGCAAGCATTTCATATTGATTAGCTATATGTGACTGCTGTTTGGCCATTTCTGCATGTAATTGTTTTACTTGTTGATTTTTCATATTTGAGGATGAAATAAAGTTATCATTGGCAATCGCGTTTGCAGTAAAGAGAGCATCAAAAGTTATATCTCGATCCACCATTCCCGTATCAATAAAAGGGCTTTGGATTCCGTGATTCATAACATTTTGAGGAATTGGTGGAAGTGTTACAGGATTTGTATTAGTTGGATCCAAAAGCTGATTCATGACTTTCACATGATTTTTCATAGCTCCAATTTGCTGGTTTAATGTATGAACAAGTTGTTGGTTCTTAGTCATCCTCATATACAGTTCTAACCTTTTGATAACACCTTTGTGAGCATCCAAATGATTAGCCATAAGGCCAACATCAATCGTTTTTATCATTAACATCACTCCTAAAATTTAGCTACCTTTACTTTTTCCCTTTGTTCT
>JBDNGJ010000265.1:0-1230 GCA_041689365.1 Virgibacillus sp. | reverse complement strand
GATATCGGTATCAAGTACTTTATCCGTTTGCTCGATATTCCATTTGGTAATTCCTGCTGATTGCAATATCTGGATGACAGCATCAACATAGTTTGTTCCTGTCGGTACATTATATCGGTCAATGAATTTATCCTCTTTTAGGACGATTAAACCGTCATAGGCATCAATTTCACGAATAACTGTATTACTTTGATCAGAACGAGTTGGAGCGCTTAACAAGAATATTCCTAAAGGAAATTCAACCCATCCGCTTTCTTGTGATGTTTTTAATTCTCTAAAATTCGCTGGGAACGATGATTGTAAGAAATAGGTACTTTCTTCTGCATCGTGTTGTTTATTTCCACTAACTTTCAACTCAACAAAAGGTTGAATTCTATCACTTAGATAATCTATTTGTCCGTCATCATCTAACGTGAATCTAGCTGTACGTTTAATGTGCGCCAATGAATTACAGGAAACTTCCCCATCTAATACATTATCGAGTGTGCGAATATAGTTATTATCAGCATCCAACAAGTCATAACGAAAACGCATTTGTACAGGTGCATATACCCCATGTAATGCGTTCTTGACTTCTTCTGCGCTGAATCCTTTTCTTGCAAACGGTAGCATAGTTAGACCACCTCACTATACGATGTGCGTATCGGATTCAGTAGAACGCGATAATAATCAGATGGCAAATCCGTTTCCTGAACGCCGTTAAGCGTGACAAATGCTTTGCGTCCTCGTTCATCTCTGAACAGTAACATCTCTCGGCTATTTGCCAATTTCCTTAATTTAGCCATGCTCTCATTTCCTTTGATTAACATGCTTAACTCAACGCCCCATTCGTTCGCTTCACCAAAAAAGGAAACGGGTTCTTTTCGTCCGGCAAACTGCATCACGGAGCGTTCGACTCCTGACAATTGACTGGTATCGGTCATATACTCCATTTTCACCCATTCAGTATAGTCGCTTACTAATGCTAGTTGTGGTCGCTCTACCGTGACAGACGATTGTATAATCTCGCTATCAGAATACGTCCCATTGTCACCCCATGCGCGAACATAGTATTCATACGTTTGATTGCTTGCAGGTGTATAATCTGTATAATCTGTGTTTGGCGGTAATTCTTTAGCAATTCGTGACCATTCTCCACCTTGTTCACGCCTATATAAATTGTTGTAGCTGACAGTTGGTTGCGTATTGACTGGTGTTACATTTGTGATGTCAATTGTTATCTCACTACCG
>JBDNGJ010000264.1:0-2378 GCA_041689365.1 Virgibacillus sp. | reverse complement strand
TTTTCAAATGGAGCAAAATTAATGATTCCACCTGGGAAAGGAAAGGTGGAAAAATGATATACCTTTATGATCCTAGGACAAATGTATATACAGAAACAACTTATGAGGTCTTAAAAGGAATTACTGGACAGCCATATAACAGCTTAGTCTCTATGAAATCAAGAAAAATGAAATTAGGTTTGATTAACTGCTACATCATGGATGATAAAACAACGGTTCAGCAAAGAAGAGAGTGGTATACCAAAGAAAAATTTGATTTTGAATACTGGCTAACCATTAAAGGTTCAAATAATCAATATTTATTATCCAATTATGGCCGAGTCAAACGTCAATTCAAACAACATGATAGGTTCATACTTCCATTCAGGCGAAAAAATAAAGGCATTTTATTTGTGAAGGTAAGATACAACGGCAAATATGGTGAATACCAAATATCACGATTAGTAGCGGATCACTTTATAGGTGATTTGGAACCAGGAAAAGTTGTTTACCACAAAAACAGAATTAGAACAGATGATCATGTTGCTAATTTGAAATATATTACCAGGTCTGAACTCGGTAAAATTGTAGGTTATTCATCAAGGTGTATGCCCATTGTGCAGCTGGACCCGGAAACGAATGAGTTATTGGGTGAATATAGATCCATTCGTGAAGCGGGTAGAAAATGTTTTTTATCTCATGAGGCTATTAGGCATAATCTACTGAGAAAAAGTGAAGTAAGTGGAGGTTATGTATTCATGTATGCAGACGATTACGAAAGAGCTGTTGAAGTAGATATCAGTAATTAAGAAAATGAGTGGTTCTGATGGGTTTTATGAATCGAGGTGATTCGATGAAAGATAACTACACCAATCTAGCAGAATACCAGCTATTGCGAATATCAAAACATTCAAATGTTCATAACGAAGAGCTTAACCGAGTTTGGTATTCGCGTCATGGAATGAACTTCCCTTATGACCTGAAAAAAGGTCAGATAATCAACCGATTAACAGATGCAGTTGTAGCTGATGATGAATGCGACAGAATGATATTAAAGCAGGCTGAAAGATTACGAGAAATTAGGAGGGCGAAGGGATGAGAGAAGAAGTTTATTCTTGTGACCAATGTAAAAAAAGGGTTAATGGAGAAAGCGAACTGTTTACGTTGCAAGCTAGACTTGCGCATTTCAGAGGAGAACTACTGAAAGCACACCAAGTAGAAATTTGCAAAGAATGTCTTTCCGAATCTGGATTTAGAACCCATGAAGAACCAGAGCGCATAACTCCTGATTATTCGGATAAAAACTGGTTCAAAAAGATTATGAAAATACTACTGCGAGGTGACAGCCAATGAAAACGATTCCAACTTATAAACATACCAACAAATTAAACAACCGAACTAAAGTCATTAACGATATTAACGCTAAACGTGATCGTCAAGTTTATTTATATGGTGAACAGGAACACATCAACTTTCCTCTTTTATTCGCTATATTATCTGAGGAAATAGGAGAAGTTGCTGAAGCCATTCAAACTTATTACGAGCTTGAGAATGTGAAAGAAACGGACCAGGACGATTTATACAATGAATTAATTCAAGTTGCAGCAGTTGCGGTCAAAATGGCTGAGAGGTTGAAGTAAATGTCTACTAGTAGATTACGCAATAAAACTATACATGGATTGCTTAAATTATGCAGAGATAAAGAAGCAGAAGGTTATGAGTGCGTAAAGCCTATTCAGAAAAAGCAGCAATACTTCAAGCAATTCAATCAGCGTAGGGGCAGATTGAATTACCAAAGTACAGAAGAAGAATCATACTATGAAGCTATTTACAGAAAGGAGCGGCTGGATTGATTGAATTTACTATTCCAGGAGAACCAAAAGCACAGGGTCGTCCGAGATCCGGCAAGACTTTTCAAGGAAAACCAATTATGTATGATCCAAAAGATTCAAGATACTACAAAAAGTATGTAGCAATTGTCGCTCAACAACATGCTCCCGAGAAACCACTGGAAGGACCATTAAACGTCTTAATTAAAGTATATAGGCCTATCCCAAAAAGTATGACAAAAAAATTAAGACAAGCATCTATGGCAGGATTACATAGACCAATCACCAAGCCTGACAACAGCAATTATGCCAAAGGGATAGAAGATGCATTGAACAACGTTATTTACAACGATGATAGTCAGATAGTGGATCTAGTCATTCGTAAATTTTACAGCGATAAGCCACGGGTTGAAATACGGATTGAGGAAGTGGGTGCTGTCGATGAGTGACACGTTGGAAGGAATCAGATTGTCCTTAGATATTATTAATAAGCAGGAAGATGAAAGAGTTATTGACTTGCACAAAGAATATATTTTAATCAAATTTAAGGAATTGCAGCAACAATTATCC
>JBDNGJ010000263.1:0-4077 GCA_041689365.1 Virgibacillus sp. | reverse complement strand
CGCCTGGTGCATCACGCGCATATTCTATCTTTCTCAGGTGAAAGTTATCGATTACGGAATGCCTTATCAAAAGCAGATGAAACAAGGCAAAACTAGACAAATGGATAAGAAATAGTGGACCTTGAAAACAAAATAGAGAACCTTCCACAAGAGATCAAGAATTTTAGATTTGATCCATTCTAACAGGAGTGGATCTTGCCTGAAATTCACTGTAAATAGATTGATAAGATGGATAATTTAGACTGGTAGGGGGTTATGTACAAATTCACCGCCATTTTGTGTACTTTTTACTTGCCAAACACACCTACTGACGCGATATCCATCGGATGTTTAACAAATTTGTTCGCCATTTTTGAGATATGAACAAGTCCATCCTGCTTTACTCCAATATCTACAAAAACACCAAAGTCTACTACGTTTCTTACTGTACCCTGCATTTCCATCCCGGGTTTTAAATCTTCCATACTCAATACATTCTGTTTTAATAATGGTTTAGGCAAATCATCACGTGGATCACGTTCCGGACGACCTAATGCATTCATAATATCCATTAATGTCGGTTCGCCAATCTCCAATTGATCAGCTATTTCCTTTTTGTCCAATTCATTAAATTTATCCCGCAATTTATTAGAACCAATATCCTCAAGCTCACAGCCTATCATTTGCAGAAGTTGTTTCGTGTGTTTATAACTTTCAGGGTGTATCGGTGTCCTATCCAGTGGATTTTCACCATCCAGAATCCGTAAAAAGCCTATCCCTTGTTCATAGGTTTTAGCACCTAGGCGGGGAATCTTTTTTAATTGTTTGCGATTAACAAACTTCCCTTCCTCATTACGCTGGTTCACAATATTGTTTGCTACTGTCTTGCTTAGACCTGCGACATATTGTAAGAGTGAAGTGGAAGCTGTATTAACATTAACACCCACTTGGTTAACCGCTGTTTCTACGACAAATGTTAATGATTCATTAAGTGCTTTTTGAGTGACATCATGCTGATACTGACCAACGCCGATTGACTTCGGATCAATTTTAACAAGTTCAGCTAGTGGATCTTGCACCCGTCGTGCTATAGATGCTGCACTACGCTCCTCAACCTTCAAATCAGGAAATTCTTCACGTGCCAATTTTGAGGCAGAATAAACACTTGCTCCAGCTTCATTGACAATGATATATGGTATATCTAGTGTGTGCTTCCCTATCACATCTGCAATAAATTGTTCCGTTTCTCTTGAAGCAGTTCCATTTCCAATTGCTATCAGCTCGATACCAAACTTGTTGGTAAACTGCATCACAGTCTTTTCTGCTCCAGCTGTATCATTTTTTGGTGCTGTTGGATAGATTACACTTACTTCATGAACTTTTCCTGTTTCATCAACAACAGAAAGCTTACAGCCTGTTCGATATGCTGGATCAACCCCAAGAACAGTTTTTCCCTTTAGTGGTGGCTGCAGTAACAGGTTTTTTAGGTTCTTAGCAAATACAGAAATAGCCTGTTCTTCAGCCTTTTCAGTTAAACTATTACGGATTTCACGTTCTATGGAAAGCTGGATTAATCGTTTATAGCTATCCCCGATGGCATCCTGTAAAATCTGGGCAGCTTCCGGGTTGCCTTTATCTGATATCACTTTTTTCTGGAGATACTCGAGCACCCGCTCAGTTGGAGGCTGGACCGCCACCTTTAACACATCTTCTTTTTCCCCGCGGTTTAATGCTAAGATACGATGTGAAACCATTGAGCGGATTGCTTCATCATAATCATAGTACATTTCGTAGACGCCTTTTTCGTCCTTCTCCGTTTTTTTTGCTTCTGCATGCATGGTTCCGCGTTTAAAGGTTTCCTCACGAATAAAATCACGGTATTCCGGGTCATCTGATATCCACTCGGCGATTATATCATTAACGCCTGCTAATACTTCCTCTGTAGTAGTCAGTTCCTGATCTTCGGAAAAATATGACTCAGCTTCTGCAGAAATACCCTTCAATTCTTGTTTCCAAACCAACTCTGCTAGGGGCTCTAGTCCCTTTTCTTTTGCAATTGTCGCCTTTGTTCGGCGTTTTTGTTTATATGGCCGGTATAAATCCTCTACACGTTGTAATTGTGTTGCCTGTGTAATGTCACGTTCAAGTTCTTCGGTTAGTTTCCCCTGTTCATCAATAAGCCGAATCACTTCCTGTTTTCGTTCAGCTAAGTTAACAGCATATTGATATTTGTCATGAATCAATTTGATTTGCACTTCATCAAGCCCGCCTGTTGCTTCTTTCCGGTAACGTGCAATAAATGGTACGGTGTTACCTTCATCCATTAATGCGATCACTTTTTTTACGGTAGCATTATTTACTTCAGCTTCCTTTGCCACCCATTGTTCTAATTCAATTGACACAATCGGCTCCTCCTTTATGTACGAACTCATTTTATCAAAAAAAGGCCCAAATTGAAAAAGACCGGCATTTAAAACCGGCCTAATTCTCATACCTTATAGCGATTAACGTTGTATCATCATTTCTAACTTCTCCATTAACGTGGTTTGCATAAGCATTTGTAATCTGGTTTACATCCTTATTCAATAAGAAACGTTGCGATAGATCATTATCTGAAACACCATCTGAGAACATAATCAGGTTCGTTTCGGGTTCCAGTCTGTCTGTCACAACTTTGAAAGGTCTGTGATAACCAGCCAGATAACCTGCATTCGGTATATTTCTCTTCTTCTTGCCATTCTCAGCAATCGTTAATAATCCAATATTTCCAATAGATGAAAACGAGTAGCGGCGCGAGTGGAACTCCATTTTCAGAATCCCTATAACTGCACCACGCTTACCAGTTAATTGCTGGTTGCTCTTCTTTATTAACTGTTCTACAGTTGCATGAATGTTGTTTTTGATGATATCAATTACGATTTGAGAAGATTCTTTGGCAAATTCACCACTGCCTAATCCATCTGCCAGGGCACATACAAATTCATTATCTGTTTCTGTATAGAAATAACTATCACCACAATAGTACTGACCCTTTTTTGCTTTTTGGAAAATAGCTACTTCTACATTGTTCTCTTTCGTACTCAATCAAAAGCCTCCGTGCTCTCAGTCTTGATTGCCTCGCGCAGTTTTCTTAGAGAACGGCGTTGAAGTCTTGAAACGTGCATCTGGGAGATACCGAGTAACTCGCCGGTTTCTTTTTGACTCAAATTATCAAAATAGGTACATCGTAATATTTGTTGTTCACGCTCAGATAAAACAGGCAAAATCTTCTCAAGTAACATTCGCTGGTCTACATTTTCATAACCATTTTCACTGTTACCTACCAAATCAAGAATGGCTACTGTACTGCCATCAGAGTCAGCTTCAATTTTCCGGTCAACGGAAAGCGCCTTATAGCTTTTACCCATTTCCATCGTTTCCAGAATATCTTCTTCTGAGACCTCTAAATAATCGGCTATCTCCTTCACTGACGGTGAGTCCTGATTTTCGGTAGTAAGCTCGTCAACAGCTTTCTTAATCTTCGGTCCTAATTCCTTAATACGGCGTGGTACATGAACACTCCACGTCTTGTCCCGAATAAAACGCTTGATTTCTCCGATGATTGTTGGAATTGCAAAGGATTCGAATGATTTGCCGAACGAAGCATCGTATCTTCTGATAGCAGCAAGTAATCCAATCATGCCAACCTGAGCAAGATCTTCGTGTATATTGCTATTTTTCGAGTACTTTCTGGCAATTGATTCAACAAGGTCGGTATAGGCAAGCACTATTTTCTCCTGTGTTACTTTGTCATCCGGATCCTGTTGAAGTTGCTCAATCCATTCGTATACCTCACCTTTTCCTTTATTGTCTGGTTGAGATCTGGTCGTCATCTAGACCCACCTCAGCTTCATGAAGGTACTTAGTCATTAACACAATCACACCATCATTGTTATTAATTTCAACTTTATCCATTAATGCATCAATTAAGAAAAGCCCAAAGCCACCTTCACGTAGATTCTCAACAGGCTCTGAGTTCTTGTATGGGCCGATTCCTCCTTTAATTTGATTTAAATTAAAGCTGCCACCGTGGTCGGCTACCATCACTTCAAGACGATT
>JBDNGJ010000262.1:0-2846 GCA_041689365.1 Virgibacillus sp. | reverse complement strand
GTTCGAGATATTGCAGGCTAAAGGAATTAAGTATAAATATCATCGATCAGAGCATTATGTGCAGATTGGGTCCAATACGTATTATTGTTTTGGCGCTAACAACGAATCAAGTCAAGATGTTCTACAGGGATTAACTGCTGCAGGAGCGTACCTTGATGAAGTAGCATTGATGCCTAAATCATTCGTTGACCAGGCAATCGGTCGTTGTAGTGTAGAAGGATCTAGATACTTTTTCAACTGCAACCCAGCAGGACCGTATCATTGGTTCAAAACAGAATTCATTGATAAAGCAGAAGAAAAGAGAGCGTACTTACTCCACTTTACAATGGACGACAATCTAAGCCTGTCAGATAAGGTGAAAGAACGATTTAAACGCATGTTTAGTGGTGTGTTCTTTAAGCGATACATTTTGGGTTTGTGGATAATGGCCGAAGGAATCATATTTGATATGTTTTCTGAGGATATACACAAGAAACCTACCATCGATAGAGAATACACAAAATTTTATATATCCATTGACTATGGAACGCAGAACCCTACTACGTTTGGATTGTGGGGTTTATTTGATGGTATCTGGTACAAAGTGAAGGAATACCACTATGACGGACGTAAACAAGGAAAACAAAAGACAGACGAAGAATATTACCATGATTTAGCGGAGTTTGCGCAAGGCTATCAAATAATCAAAGTTATTATTGATCCATCCGCAGCATCTTTTATAGCAACGATTCGGAAACACGGTAAATTCATAGTGAAAAAAGCAAAAAATGATGTATTAAAAGGTATTCGTAACATGGCCACAGCTTTAAAAGAAAAAAAGGTACTCTACAATGACTGTTGCGTTGAAACATTTAGAGAGTTTTCTTCTTATGTTTGGGACGACAAAGCAACGGAACGTGGTGAAGATAAACCAATTAAGCAAAACGATCATTGTTTAGATGGCGACAGGTACTTCATTTCCACGATTGTTTATAACAAAGGCATAGGAATACTAAAATAAGGTAGGTGATTGAATGGTCTATCCAAGTACAGCGACGCATACAGAAGAATTGGTTGCATTAATTAAGAGCAATGCCCCTGAAACAGTAGATATAATCAAAGAATATATTGATAACCACGACGTTTCAAGTATGAACGAAGGGGTGAGATATTATTTTAATGAATCGGATATTACCAAGCGTAAAATTTATACCTATGAGAATGATGTTAAAGTTGAGGATGAAGATGCTACTAACTACAAGCTCCCTACCAGTAAACATAAATTGCTTGTTGATCAGAAGGTGGCTTATTTGGCAGGGAAACCACCAACGCTTACAAGCAAGATTGAAGACGATCCTGCCTTAGAAGTAATTAGGGAATTGCTTGGTGATGATTTTGAGGACACGTTACCTGAATTAATTAAGCATTCATCGAATAAAGGGCGAGAGTGGCTGCATCCTTACATTGATGTAAACGGGGAATTCGATACAATCATCGTACCAGCGCAGGAAGGTATACCAATTTATGATAATACCAAGCGTAAGAATCTAATTGGGTTTATTCGTGTTTACCCACTTGATGACGATACAAAAAAGATTGAATTGTGGGATGATCAACGTGTTACCTATTACGAGGAAATAGACGGTGAGATTGTTATGGATATGTCGTATGACGAAAATCCTCAATCTCACTTTTATTATGGTAATGGCGAAAATAATAAAGGCTATGGCTGGAACAAGGTGCCATTTATCGAATTTAAGAACAATGAAGAAGCTGTCGGTGATTTAGTGTTCTATAAAAAGTTAATCGATGCATTCGAGTTAATCATTAGTGACAATACAAACACAATCATTGATGTTCAAGCGATTGTTTGGATATTAAAAGGATATGAAGGAACGTCGCTGGAAGAATTCATGACGAACCTTAAAAAATTTAAAGCAATAAACATATCTGATGAAGATAACGCAAGTGCCGACACAGCTCAGGCGGATATTCCCACCGAAGCAATAGATAGCCAAACGAAAAGACTAGCAGAATTGATTTATGAAGCCGGTCAAGGTGTGGATATGTCTGCGGATAAAATGGGAAATGATCCTAGTGGTGTAGCATTGCAATTTATGTATTCATTCCTGGACATGAAGGCGAATGTGCTTGAGCGTAAGTTTAACAAAGGATTAAAAACGCTAATGTGGTTCATATGTGAGTATTTAGAGATTACAGGAAATAAAAAGCCAGATTACAAGAATTATGAGTTTGTGTTTAATAAAAGTATGATCACGAATCAAACAGAACAGATCAGTAATGCTAATAGTTCAATGGGTATTGTTAGTAAAACTACTGTACTTGAGAATCACCCATTTGTAACGGATATAGCAACTGAGTTAGAGCGGTTGGAAGAAGAGCAAAAAGAATTCGATGTACGCCAAGAGCCATTAGGTGGAGATGAAATTGAATCAACTGGAGATTGAACAACAACTGGACAATCTATCCGAACAAACAGAATCAGACATAGAGGAAGTATTCAACAAGCGTCTGCAAGAAATATTAAAGCGGATTGCTGGCATGTATGCTAAATACTCCAATGACAATGAAATATCGTGGACCGACATAAATCGCTATAATCGCTACCAAAAAGAAATGAACTTAATTAAGAAGGAATTAAATAAAGATTATCGAGAAATAATCAAAAAACTACAGAAATCAAACGAGAATATTTATTTAGAGGAATATTTGTTAACGGCTTTTCTGTATGAAATGTCAACTGGCCAAGATATGGGGTTTAGTATTCCGTCCGTTAAGACAATAAAAGACGTACTCCTTAATCCTATCGCGGAATTAACACTGCCTAAAATATTTGAAAATCATCG
>JBDNGJ010000261.1:0-1412 GCA_041689365.1 Virgibacillus sp. | reverse complement strand
AGATTTGATCCATTCTAACAGGAGTGGATCTTGCCTGAAATTCACTGTAAATAAATTGATAAAATGGATAATTTAGACTGGTAGGGGGTTATGTACAAATTCACCGCCATTTTGTGTACTTTTTACTTGCCAAACACATATACACATCACGATCAGCTATTTAAGGAGTTAATTCATCACTTTATTGAAGAATTCTTAGAAGCCTTTTTCCCAAAAGTACATGAGTTTATTGACTTTCAATCCACCACACTATTGTCCGAAGAAATGTTCACTGATTTGCATGAAGGTTACACGACGATTAGATATCGTTGTCGAAACTATGATAAAGCATTAGGAAGCAGTTATTATCATCCAAGTCGAGCCACAAAGATCAGCACAAACCCATTTCCACGAACGAATGTATCTTTATTTTAGTCTTTTGTATAATAAATACCGAAAGCCCATCATACCAATTGCTGTCTACACCTATGAAGAAAATTTGGATATTAATGAATATAATATGACGTTTCCATTTCATCATGTTTTGACGTTTAACTTCTTGACATTACATTTGATTATATTAAATCAAGTAACCCCGTAGCAGCATTACTAAGTAAAATGGGCTACAGCGAATCGGAGAGAATACAGGTAAAAAAGGAATTCTTAAGGATGCTGGCAAAAATGGAATTAGACCCGGCAAAACATAGACTGATTTATGGCTTTTTTGAACGGTATTTAAAACTCAATGACACGGAGGAGGAGAGTTTAATGAAAGAAATTAAACAAATGGATGACGCGGATAAAATTTTAGAAATACCTATTTCCTACGAAGAGAGGGGAATAGAAAGAGGGAAGGCGGAAGAAGCCAAACGTGTTGCAAAAGAAATGCTGAAGGAAGGTCTCCCCAAAGAATTAATCGCAAAAGTAACACATCTTGACTTGAAGGAGATTGAAAAGTTGGGCAAGAAAGTTTAACCACTTATAACCAGCGAAAGTTATCATAGTGCATGTCACTCGGAACTATTCTGAATACTTCCGAGTGACACGCATCTCTATATAGATTGCGGATAAGGCATCTATTGTTTTAATCATTTTTTATTAATCACGACATGAGGAAATGTTTGTGTGAAAGAGTGATAAGTTGAAAAAAAGGGGGTAGACATTTACCTTTTATAACTACTAGAGTAAGATAGCATAATTGAAGTACCTACAGTAACAGAAATATTTTCCTCAAAGCTGTCTCCACCATTGACTGAAAATCCTTTAATGTTGTTCATCACCACAATTGGTTTGTAAGCGTCAAATAATCCCCACCTGTTTTCAGATGGGGATTTCGTATATGCTTTATTTAGATTTATTTGGAACGTGGCATTCTTCTGGAAGTGTCGACGACCATGGAAGTAGTTGATCTAATTTAGATTTATCAGCTGCGT
>JBDNGJ010000260.1:0-5421 GCA_041689365.1 Virgibacillus sp. | reverse complement strand
TATGTGCGCCTCTTTAGCATCATGATGTGCCAACATATCGATGCTTGGTATACGCATCGAAAAGATGAATTCGCTTCCTTGAAAGACCAAATTTTTGCATCAATCGCCTGATATCAGATTTTTAAAAAATAACTTGACGAGACTTATTTGGCATGCCTTTTTTTGAAAACCGCATGAAAATGAACGAATATAACATCGACTACACCTAATTTCCAGTAATTTTTTGGAAATCATATCATTTTCGCTCTAGGAATTCCGAGAGTCTATTGTACTTATCCTGTACTTAATGATCTCCTGTTTCAAGTGGTTTTTTCTGTTTCCAGTTCACTCACAATTAAATTGAAATATTCCAGGGGGAATTCTGCTTCATTTTGCCCGAAAGTCATATCTAAAAATACTTTTGCAATAGCAGTTCGCCTTTCTTTGCTTTCGCTTGATTCATAAACATCTTTTACTGCATTGACTCCCTCAAAAATATTGTTCATTTTTTTGGCAATCTTCTTGGGGTACATGAGACGGGAACGATCGTCCAGATGCTGAATTTTTTCAATGAGAGCACTCAGTTTATCCAGTGCATCATAAATAGTCTGAGTAAGTTCTTGGTTTGGAATATCCTGCAATTGCTCCTTCATTTCCTTTATAAATACTTCATGAATTTGGAATTTATCCATTAGACGCAATACCTCTAATCCAAGAATATTAGCCGTCCCTTCCCAGACCGTTAATACTTGGGCATCCCGCAGCAGACGTGGCATAACAAAATCCTCAATATAACCGTTACCCCCATGCATTTCAATTGCTTCATGACAAAAATGAATAGACTGTTCCGCTGTTTCTTTTTTCATAATAGCGATATACAACCGTAGAAGCGCCTGATCTTTTACTGTTGCGCTCGAATTCTTTTGCATTACTTTATCGAATAGCTTGATCAACTCAAAAGTCGCAACTGTTTCTACTTCCTGTTTGACTGCCAGTTTAACTAATGTCTCCTGAACCATTGGATAAGCAGCCAGTTTGTTTCCAAATGCTTCCCGTTCAAACGCGTAATCTTTTGCCTCCGTATACGCTCGACGCATGATCCCTAAT
Organism: Virgibacillus sp.; assembly: GCA_041689365.1. GTDB lineage: Bacteria > Bacillota > Bacilli > Bacillales > Amphibacillaceae > Lentibacillus. The sequence goes on along the minus strand of JBDNGJ010000260.1, from coordinate 4,335 downwards.
GATGCGACAGCATTGCAAACACGTGACAGGTTCAGGGCTTCCATCATGTACTTAAATCCTTTTTCATCATCACCTACTAAATAGCCTTTGGCACCGTGAAGTTCCACCTCAGCTGATGGCACTGCTCTGACTCCCAGCTTATCCTTCAGACGGCGGATGGTAATGTTATTGTCTTTCCAAGGTACAAGAAACAGGCTTAAGCCTCTAGTCCCGTTCTCCGCCCCTTTTATCCGCGCTAATACCATGGCAACTCCGCACATGCCGGCATTGCTTGCAAAATACTTTTCACCATGAATTGTGTAATATCCATCTTCTTCAATTGCTTCTACCTCATTAGCACCAACATCTGATCCACCTTGTCGTTCGGTGAGAAAAGTCGCCCCTTCAAATAGCTCGACATCACCTGTCGCTAGAACATGAGGAAGGAAATTCTCCTTCAACTCTTGGTTTGCATAATGATCAATCAAATAAGCAGTTGCCATTGTCAGTGTAACCGGACAATAAAACCCTGGTTCTGCCTGTGATAACAAATATCCTTGTGCAAACGAATACAGATAGTTTCCCCGCCGGTTTAGCCCAGGTATTTCTTTATGAAGATAACCGACAATCCCGGTTTCGTACGTTTCTTTCACTGTTTGCTTATAGCCTTCATTCACCCACACGTGCGAAATGTCATTACCCATTTTGTCATACTTTATCAATTTCGGCTGACCATTTCGATCAGTATGTGAAGCGCGCTCATCGATATCTGCAGCAACACTATCCCCGAATTGGGTCAGTTGCTTATCTGCGTACTGGAAAAAATCAGCAGGCAGATTCTGTTGTAAAATCTCTTGTAACTTTTTATCATCTGTATAAAAGTTCTTCATCAAATAACCTCCCCCCGATACTGTTCTCGCAATTTTAAATACTTTTCTTGTTACGATATTCGAAAGCACTTACAATTATTTTGTTAAGTGAAATATTTATCTGCTCACTCCCCGAATTTACGTAAACTATTTTTAAAATCATTGACTAACTGCTCCATTTCACTTCGCATCAGTGTTGCAGAAGCAAAAGAAAAGCTAGCTACCTACGAAAATTTAGGTTTTGCTAAAGTTGATCACCATCGAAAAAAGCGTCAGGGTTTTCCTGAAATCATCTATGGGGAAGGTAAAACTGTTGACCAAATCATCGCTATTATTCATGCAATAAAGGCAAAAGAAAATAATGTGCTGATTACTCGAATTTCTAAAGAAAAAGCGACAGAAGTACGGATACCATTCCCAGAGATTAATTATAATGAAACTGCAGAACTATTGTTTTGGAAAAAGGAAACTGAAGGAAAAAGTAATTCTTCAAGCTATATAGCTATCGTTTGTGCAGGAACATCAGATTTAAAGGTGGCAGAGGAAGCTGCCGTTACAGCTGAGGCATTGGGTTGTAATGTTAGATGTTTTTATGATGTAGGCGTTGCCGGTCTTCATCGACTGCTTGATAATATAGAGGAAATACAGAATGCCACAGTTTCAGTAGTTATAGCAGGGATGGAAGGCGCACTGCCAAGTGTGGTTGGTGGACTTGTCTCACATCCAGTGATTGCTGTTCCAACTAGCGTTGGTTACGGTGCCAATTTTCAAGGATTGTCGGCCTTATTAGCAATGTTAAACTCTTGTGCTTCAGGAATTAGTGTAGTTAATATTGATAATGGTTTCGGTGGGGCATATAAAGCGGCATTAATTCATTATTTGGCAGTGGGAAAATAAATGTAATGTGGAAAGGAGTTTTTATGTGACATCCCCTCTTGCTCCAGATCATGAGCATATTGATGAACAGATGGTAAAAATGGAAGTAAATCTTGATGACATTACTGGTGAATGGTTAGGGTACTTCATGGACGCTTTATTAGAAGCGGGGGCAAATGATGTTTTTTATACACCAATCTATATGAAAAAGAATAGACCAGGTGTATTGTTACAATTACTTTGTTCTAAAAAAATTATTAATCAAATGAAAGAAGTTCTACTTAAAGAAACAACAACATTAGGCATTCGCTATTACCCTTTAACAGTACATCGAATGGAGAGAGTCTTTAGATTGGTGAAAACAGAGTGGGGCACAGTAACCGTCAAACATGGCATACATGGTGGAGAAATTTTTCAGAGTTCTCCCGAGTATGAAGATTGTAAGGCTATCGCCCAGCGTTACCATATCCCTTTGAAGAAGGTTTATGAACAGGTTTGGAGAGCATTAGCCCAAGAAAGATAATGAAGGAAGGAGATCCTTATTTTAAAAAGGGAATCCCTTTTTCATAAATAGAACTGGGGGCTAATTGTAAACGTACAGAAAACGTGAAATTCGATTGATGGGTTAGTGATAAAAGAGGGGGTGTATAACGTGTGTTAAGAGGTGTCTCCTGTCAATTGTTCTTAATTTCTTTAATTAAAAGGCCCTTTTTAACGGCAAATTTAAAGAATGAATAATCTAATTAATTGCAATATTTCCAAAGCCTTAATTGACAGAACTTGTAGAGACTTGTAATCTAAAGGTATTAAGCTTTTAATCTAATTAGTAGACTTACGTGTTAGGGGACATTTAACGAAAATTTGTAAAATAGAGAGGTGAGAGTTATGAATGAAGCAACGAATCAAAAGAATCGCCGTCTTGGGGAAATAATCTCCAGTATGGGTCGCGTGATTGTAGCTTTTTCAGGTGGTGTGGATAGCACTTTGCTATTGAAAAGGGCGTATCAAGAATTAGGAGAGAACGTCTTAGCTGTTGTTGTTTCTTCAGAATTATTTCGGAGGCAGGAATTTGAAGCTGCAATACAACTTGTAGACAGCATGGATGTCCAGGTTCATCGAATAGAAATGAAAGAATTGGACAGTGAGAATATAACAGTGAATAATCCAGATAGTTGGTACCATAGTAAGAAAATGCTTTATAATCATATAACACAAATAGCTAATGAGTTAGGCTATCCATATGTTTTAGATGGAATGATTATGGATGATATTAGTGATTTTCGACCAGGTTTAAAAGCAAGAACAGAGGCAGGAGTACGAAGTGTTTTACAAGAAGCAGAACTATACAAGGGTGAGGTGCGTGAGCTTTCTAAACAACTTGGACTTTCAGTTTGGGATAAACCGGCATCATGTAGCTTGGCTTCAAGAATTCCATACGGTATAAAAATTGATGAAAATAAAATTAATCGAATCAATGCGGCTGAACTCTTTATAGATGAATTGGGGTTTAACTTGGTCCGGGTCCGTTATCACGATGACATTGCACGTATTGAAGTTCCTTCCGAGGACATTAGCGAATTAGTAAAATATCAAGAAGAAATCTACAACAAGTTACTATCTTTAGGTTTTTCTTATGTGTCGATAGATCTAAGAGGATATAGAACTGGTAGTATGAATGAGGTATTACAAGATGAGTCAATATCCCAATTCATTTAGGGATTTTGACAAATAGGCAAAAAGGGTTCATTTAACTTAACGCTTATAAGGGATTGGCATTTTGTTGAACTTTTATAGCGAAGGCCCGCATCCCAGTCTGATTCTAAATAAGTACCCTCCATATCTTAACATGATTCTATTAAAAATATTTATTCAATCGAGTAGGAGGGGGTGAATAACCCCCGACCTCTCACACCACCGTACGTACGGTTCCGTATACGGCGGTTCAATAGCTTAAGTGTGCTTTCTCGAAGAGTTGGTTTAAATCTTTAAACCCTATCTCTTCGAGAATTTCATTTTTTATGGCTCTGTGCAGAATGTGGCTACAAGCTATGCGCCAATACCCTTTACGAGTATTAGCCCATTCCCAAGCTTTTTGTTTTGGAATTTTGAGTTTGATAAGACTTTTGTATCGAGTCTTTATCTTTTTCCATCGCTTCCATATGATTTGTCTTATTCTTCGTCTAACCCACTTGTTAATACTCCGAATATAACCTTTCAAATAGCTAATTCCGTAGTAGTTAATCCATCCTACTGTGACTTCATTAATTTTTTTAATGATTTGACGAATGTTTCCACTACGATTTCGCTTGGTAACATGTTTGAGTTTCTTCTCAAATTTCTTTTTAGACTTGTGGTGTGGGCGAAAGCCTACACCCTTTTTTGTGGAGTGTAGGCAAAATCCTAGAAACTTTCGTTTCGTTGGGCTTCCCACTTCACTTTTCTGACGGTTTACTACTAGTTTAAGGTTATTTTCTAACCCAAGTTTCGGCATAGGAGTCCAGGAATCCCTTCATATCGGGATTCCTATTTTTTATTTGGTCACTACAACCTTTTTCCGACAATTTCACGTTTTCTTTTCAATGGATCTTTTACATCTAGTAACTTATATATA
>JBDNGJ010000259.1:0-3146 GCA_041689365.1 Virgibacillus sp. | reverse complement strand
TGCCATTGATTAAATTGCAAATAAGCATTTCCTTCTGGTAAATCAACTGGTGGCATAACCAATGTCGCATTCATATTACTTTCATATTCACCAGCCAGATTTGTAGCATATACATTCTCTCCAGATGCTGCGTTTCCAGGCCCAGAGGTTGGTGCGCCCCATTCCCAGCTGTTCTTTTCACCAAAAGATGTCCAGCCTATAGGATTAGCTTCAAAGTCTTCTGAGTAACCTATAGAAATTCCTGGTTTCACTTCAACATTATATTCTTCACTGACAACTTCATTTTCGCCAAAGTCATTTATTGTCCATTGATATGTCAGTGACTCCTCAGCAATTTGCTCTCCTGGAATGGTGGCAACAAATTCGCCTTCTTTAAAATCACCGGAGACACGTCCAGCTTCAACAGTTTGCCACTCTCCATTTGTATCCAGGTAATCCAATTCAACCGATGCAACACTAATGTTATCTGTAACTTGTACATTCAAATCAAGGTCCATGCCAGCGTAGGTTTCTGCTGGTGCAGTGTGCTCAAACGTAGGCGCTTCGTTATCTTCACCTGGTTTGGTCACTTGACCTTCGATTGTACCGATTCCATTCTGTAACGCTGATACTGCATCATACGCATTTACCAAACCATGGCCAAACCCATTATTCGGGGATTCAGGATAAACTTCATCCGTTAATGGGATTGCAGTATCCATTAGTATTTGTTCCATTTCATCAACTGTAATACTGCTATCTACCTGACGTAAAAGCGCAGCGACAGCCGATACCGCTGGGCCTGCCATTGATGTGCCATTCCAGCCACCCTCGTATTGTCCACCTGGTACGGATGAACGTATGTTTACTCCAGGAGCTGAAATATCTGGTTTTATCTCATCATATGGTGAAGGTCCTTCTAAAGAAAAGCTTGCTAAATTATCATTTATATCTGTTGCTCCCGTTGCAAACGATTCAGGATAGTTAGCTGGTGTAGCAATTGATCCTGGCCCACCCGGGTTAAATAAGCCTGTGTTACCAGCAGAAAATTCAGGGAAGATTTCTGCTGCACGCCAGTTTATAACAACATCGCGGTACCATTCATCAAGTCCTGGTCCACCACCCCATGAGTTATTCACAACATCTGGTGCCATATCAACACGAGCATTTCCTTCTGAATCAGTAGGTGCTAAAATCCATTCTGCAGCAGCCAATAGATCAGCATCAGTTCCCCCAGCTTCTGTAAATGCTTTTACAGAAATAAACTGTGCACCAGGAGCAACCCCAACTTGGTTAGATCCATCGGGTTCACCACCAACCATTGTTCCAATTGTGTGTGTACCATGACCTAAATCATCATATGGTTCTGATTGTCCTGCTGTGGCATCAAACCAGTTATAGTCATGATTAACTTCACCGGTTGCAGCATCATAGCCACGGTATTTTTCCTTAAGAGCAGGATGATCCCACTGAACACCTGTATCAATACTTGCTACAACTGTTCCAGAGCCATCAATCCCCATATCCCAAACCTGAGGAGCTCCCACACGCTCGACATTCCACTCTATATTAGCAGTTTCAGACTGTGGAGCATTTTTTGCTTCTTTTGTAACCGGTGTTAACAGTTCACGGGTTTCATTCGGTAATATTTTCTCAACGTTAGCAAAACTGGCTACTTTCTCAGCAACTTCTTTCGTTGCGGTAACAGCCATGCCGTTAACGATATAATACGACCTGATATCTTCAGCATTTCCTTTATCAGCTTCCTGCTGAAGATACTGTTTTACATTTGTCTGTGATTCAAGAGAGGTAGATTTTAATGCAGATACTACAGCAGAACGTTGAATAAATTCAGCTTTTTTAGCTGTCATATTTGCAGATTCTGCACTTTTTCTTGCTTCTTTAGCAATTTTTTTCGTATCTGCTTTTTCTTTGAACTTAATTAAAAACGTCACTTTTTCATCATTCTTAAATTGATCCAACAAACGATTATTGACCTTTTCCTTTGCAGCAGTCTGCGTATCTTTTGCCGAGTGATGTATATCCCCACTCGTCTCAGCATAAGACATTCCTGGCACTACCAGAGAAAATACCATTAGCAGTGAAGCTGCAATACTAAAAGCTCTTTTTTGACGCTTTTTGCTTAGCAATTTCATTCCTCCTCCTGATTTTTTATACCGTAATTAAAACAAACAAAAAACTCCCCTAGCCTCCTTTACTAAAAAAATTTAGTGTAGGTTCTCAGCTGTAGTGGAGTTGTTTGTAAAATCTTTGTTGTTAATGTAACTGTACTGTAATATTATCGAAAAATCTGTCATATTTTGTCGATTAATATTGCGATATTTGCATTTGATTATTAAGTACCGGTTACATGGCATAATCGCACAGACAAAAGAACTAGATATCTTTTCTAATTATTTGTTTATTTTTTCCAGGTACCTGTTGTAGCAGCCTTATACCCTATCAAGACTATTTCTCTATTGTAAAATTTTCCTATTTTTTGTAAAAATAAATGCGTATAAGGGCCCGATTCATTAGTTGGTATACAAATATGCTTTATAAAATCACAGCAAAAACACTACTTTCACATAAACTATTGCTTTAATTACAAGTAAATTGGTAAAGAAGTCACTTTCCTGTTCAATGCAATAACATACTTATTGCCTATACAAGCATCGTAGAAATCGTCGCTTATCGTTAGAGGGATTTTTATGTAAGCTTATTTTGCATTCTTGAGTCAATTCCATAAATACTTATACTCGTCATTTATGCAAACAATTTTGCGAACTATTGTTTTACCGTTTGTGAATTCAAAGTACTAATATCGTTGATTGGAACGGAGGGCGGCGACTCCTGCGGGAATAGCATGTGCCTTGAGACCCCGCAGTGCGATAGCACGAGGAGGCTCAAGCCATGCCCGCGGAAAGCGTCCGCCTGCAGTGGAAATCAACGGGTCTAGCACATTTACAAATAGTTTGGATTTACTGCTTTATTTTTAATTATGAAATTGATTCACTTAACTATCAAAACCGAGTAGACGTCGCCATTACTGACCACGCCTCTCACAGAGCGCACACGTGCGGACCTTCGCATGTGGCTCTTCCCATATATCCCTTTTAGAGATAAAGTTCATCATAAACAGATACAAGACTTACAAGTCCTAGTTT
>JBDNGJ010000258.1:0-3002 GCA_041689365.1 Virgibacillus sp. | reverse complement strand
TAACGGCCCCGCGCATAACCGGCGTGGCGATTGCACTTGAAAATTAAGCTAAATAACTATTTTGTAAGATAAAAATATGCATTTGCGAAGCAGCTCCCACGTCCGTGTTGATGCGCTTGTTAGGTGCACAATTGTAATGATTGTGAAAATAAGCTCTACTGGACATTGACAGCTATTAATCTCCAAAACTCTGGTTCTGCTAAAATTTTAACATCATATTTTCTGGCTTTTTTTGCTTTCCCGGACATGGTAGCCGGATCTGCTGTAACAAGGTAGTCTAACTTTTTTGACACATTCTTTTTTATAACCATACCATGTTGTTGAGCAATATTTTGAGCCAATGATCGACTTACATTAGAACCATTAATTTTAGATTTAAGTTGACCCGTAAAACAAATCGATTTTCCTTCAACTTTATTCTTAGCCTTGTAGTTTTTGGCAGAGATAACCTTATTTTCTTGTTTTACACTCTCAATTAAATTATCGAGATCTACTTGTTTAAGACCGAGCAATTCAGTTATTATTTTAAGGTCTTTTAACTCAAAATTCGAAATTTTATCGTCCAAAAGGTAAACTTTTATTACTTCGGCAAGGTACTGTTTATTTAATGCAATAATTTCTGCTTTCGTAACGCTAAACTCAGTAACTAGTCCTTCAAGTTCGTTTAATTCAGTATTGGTTATAATTCGATCTAATAATATTTCATTGAGTGTGTCCAGATATTGTTTTGAATTTTCTTTTTTGGTTATTGAATCAGTTGGGAGCCTTGAAATAAATTCTTGGAGCTTGGTTTTTTCATTTTGAATATTTTTTGAGGCTTCCGTTCTTTTGTACTCAAGCCTATTCACATTTTTATTATCTGTTACTCTAAAAGAGACAGGGGATACAAATTTTTGTTTAAAGTCCTTGGCCCCATATAGCTTATAAAATTCAGATTTTAATTTTGAAAATAACTTAGTGGTAGCAAGAGTATCTGATAATGCCTGATGACTGTTTTTAATTTCTATATCGTAATACTCACACAGGACATCTAATTTTCTACACGGAAGCGTAGAATCAAGCATCCTGGATAATTTGATAGTACAAATAGCATTTAAGTTTTCTTTTTGCTCCATTAATTCATTTTCAAGAAATCTTAGATCAAATGCAGCATTATGCGCAACGAGGGTGGAACCATTTATAAAAGATTTTATAAACTTTCTTATTTCGTCAAATTTTGGTGCATTTTTAACAAGATTGGGTTTCACTCCGTGGATTTGAGAATTTGAAATATCACGATTTGGATTTACAAGCGTAGAAAACTCATCAATTATTTTATTATCCTCTTGGACTTTGACAATACCAACTTCTACAATTTTATCTCCTCTCATTGGAGAAAAGCCAGTAGTCTCTAAATCTATGATTGAATACATTTTGATCTAAAATTTAAAAGTAAAATCTATTTGGTTAAACTGATCAATTTTAACTTGATCGTCCTGAAGAAGATTATCTTTAATAAATTGGAAAAAATGGTATTCTGATATAATGAGTGTGTTAGGAATCGTATTTGTGTAGCTGTCAGATTTCTTATTATAAGATTTCAGCTTTTTACTAATTGCTTTTGTGATCTCATCAGAACCGCCATTTTTTAGGGCTTTGCAGCTTGCATAAGGAATAACGCAGATATCAAATTCTCTATTAAGCTCAGGTGAACTGTTAGAAAATGCACCAAGGTATCCGAGCAATTGGTTTCTTGCTAAACTTGGCTTTACGCATTCTTCAAAAAAGAAAATACTTTTTCCATAAATTGGATTCCAAAGAGAAGAATCAGTAATTTTTGAAAAATGCTTATCTATTAAATTTATTGTAAGAGGTTTTCCATCATCTTCCATTGTACCCGATTTTAGATTTTAATTCGATTATAAAATTGTGCACCTAACGGCCCCGCGCGTAACCGGCAGGCGACCTAACGTAATTTATTTACAAATGTACTACGGAACTTCGCTACTTCAAAACGGCAACGGCCTGCTCACCGAAGCTTTGGTTTTAAAGCGTAGGAGAGCGAGGCCTGTCCGAGTTGACGCGCTTGTTAGCTTGCTGAAGCGGAGATTACTCAATTATTACTAAGGCTGTTTCGGGATAGTAAACTGATTTTAATTTTTGATCAACATATAAAACATTATCTGATAATTCTGGTTCGGAGGAAATAGAAATTATTGCTGTTGGACGTTCCAGATCACCTAGCTGAAAATATTCATCGTTGAACTTTTGAATATTTCTTAAAGCTTGTAATTGACTAAATGTTTTGCCATTAATTTTACCATTCATTTCTTGTAAGGATTCGTCTATTTTAATTTTAAGTTCCATATTTGAAAATATATTTTAATCAAAATTATTGTGATTTTCCTAAAGTATTATTGAATTAAAAATAAGCACTATAATAATTAGCAATATTATACTACCTACAATTGCCATTGTGGATACCCCACGCTTATCAGGTTCATAACCTGGATTATCCAAGTTTATTAAAGTTTCTATAAGTCTCTCTGTCACATTGTCTTCAGCTGTACTACCGATATCATTAGAACTTGCCTGAATTAAAACTGTTGTTTCTTGCTCATCTCTTTCAACTAATGATGAATTAACCTTTACCGGCTTAAGGCCATACTTAATTTTACTTTTTATAAATTGGCCTTCTTTATTTTTCTCCTTTATGCTACCAATTTTCATTATAGCCTCTTCCAAGTATGTAAAAGCTTTAGAATAAGAACATTTAATTATAACCTCATTGGATGATTTCTTTTTGATTTCAGGATATTTTGACATGATTAATTGTATTTAAAATTATCGTTATTGTTTAAAAAAAGTAATTAAAGCAAGCCAACGACCCCGCGCGTAACCGGCAGGCGCATTAACTTTGAAATTTTATGAAATGTACTATTGAAATGACAGAACTTCAAAACAGCAACGGGACGGCGAGGCCTGTCCGAGTTGACGCGCTTGTTAGGTACATTTGCGTGTAC
>JBDNGJ010000257.1:0-2437 GCA_041689365.1 Virgibacillus sp. | reverse complement strand
CCACAGTTTAGTTATCGATAACGAGAGCGGATCAAGAATTCCCACATTCTCCCACTTCAACCCACAATGTACCCCAAAGCAATCTAATATGTCAAGTTAATTGTGTAGAAAAGCAAATTAATTTTGCTGATGGCAGACGGGGGACGGGAAACGGCAGACCAGAAAACCAATATTGCAGCTTTTAAGCAATGATTTTTTGCTGGAATTGACGGAGCCTTATATTAATGAGGAATAAAAAGGCGGGCCGTGGTAGAGAGTGGGTGGAAGGGATAAATTTATTAAATTTGAGAACATGGTGACATGATCCGTCACTATTAATCTTATCTTATTTAGCAAAGTATTTCTGAAAATATTTTTTAAGAAAGATTCAATTAATTATCATTAGTTCTAATAAACTAAATAACAAATAGATATGATGGGAAAACAGAAAGCATTTGACGAATTAGTAGAGTCAAATTTTACATCTAAGTGTGATTTAATTACAGGAGATGCATTAGAAGAACTAGATGGCTATGAGAATGGCAAATTTGACCTTACAATTACTTCTCCACCTTATAATCTTGGCAAGGAATACGAAACAAGGAAATCAATTCATCAATACTTAAAAACTCAAGAAAAAATTATTGATGAAATTGTCCGAGTAACTTCTGATCAAGGTTCAATATGTTGGCAAGTAGGAAATTTTGTTAAGGATGGAGAAATATTTCCTCTGGATTCATACTACTATGATATTTTTAAAGATGCAGGCTTAAAGTTGAGGAATAGGATTATTTGGCATTTTGGACATGGGTTGCATGCATCAAATAGATTCTCAGGACGATATGAGACTATTCTTTGGTTTTCTAAAACTGATGATTATATATTTAACCTTGATCCAGTAAGAGTTCCGTCAAAATATCCTGGGAAAAGACATTATAAAGGACCTAAAAAAGGAAAACTTTCAGGCAATCCTAAAGGGAAAAATCCTTCGGATATTTGGCAAGTTTTAATTAAAGATTGGGAAAAAGAACTTTGGAATATACCTAATTGTAAAGCCAATCATACTGAGAAAACCGACCATCCCTGTCAGTATCCAGTTGAGCTTGTTGAGAGATGTATATTAGCACTAACAAGTGAAGAAAGCTGGGTGTTAGATCCATTTGCGGGTGTTGGGTCGACAGCCATCGCAGCTTTAAAAAACAATAGGAATTCAGTTGGGATTGATAAAGAAAAAAAATACATAAATATAGCGAAGGATAGAATTGATGCGCTTAAAAATGGTAATTTAAAGCTAAGACCAATGACAAAGAAAATCCACAAACCAACAGGTAAAGAAAAAATTGCTAAGGTGCCTGAATCTTTTGCCTATGACAAGCGAGGAAACTAAATGAAAATAGCAAAAAAGCATTCTCATTTAAATGGAGAAGAATACTTAATTGTTCACCATAAAAAATTATACACTGAAGTTAAAAATGTAATATCTAATTTAGATGCTACTTCATACAGGACAAAGAAAAGCAAAGAAAAAACCATGAAAGGCAAAATGCTTTTTAGCCCTCAGGATTTGAATAAAGCATTTAAAACAGAGTTTAATAAACTTAATTGGAAAGAAAGTAGATACAACTATTACATAACAAATGACAGGAAGATAATGGAAGAAAGTATTTCAATGCCTACCAAAGAACAAAAAGAATTTATTACAAAGAATACTAATGAAGATCCAATTTATTCTTATAAACAAACAGATTTTGTTAAAGAAAATATAGCAGTAGAAGTTCAATTTGGAAAATATTCATTTGTGGCTTATGATCTTTTTGTCAAACACATGTTGTTTTTCTCAGGAGGTATAATAAATCTTGGCATTGAAGTTTTGCCAACTAAAAACATGCAACAAGAAATGTCCTCAGGGGTGGCTTATTATGAAGGTGAAGTTTATAATGTAATGAGGCATGGAAGGAATAATCCAGCGGTGCCACTCTTAATATTGGGTATAGAACCAGAATAATAATAAACTTCCACTCCAGTAAATGATCAACCGCCACCTTAAGGTCAGCAATACGTTGGCGTTCACTTCGGACACAGAATTCTCAATTCTCTTTCCATAAACTGGTACAACCCTCCGCACATAAATTATGTGCGGAGTACTCCCTTTTCCATCCTATACCAAGATTGCCGATGCTTCATAGCTTTCGACGTAGCGCCTCGTAGGACAGGACTAAGGGAGAATATTTGGGATCCAGCTTGGTTTTAAATTCCCCCTTAAAAAAGGGGGTGTCGCGTCCCGAGGATTCGGGATCGGGACGGGGGTTGTTATGAATGTGTCGTCCTGAAATAGGTTGACTGTTTTTAACCAAAACGTCAACGTAAATCAGGATACCAAATGTGCCCAAAAAATAGTATTTATAGTGAAGAATTTAAATGGAAAGTGGTCCAAGACGTTCTTTCCGGAACCTTAACT
>JBDNGJ010000256.1:0-18812 GCA_041689365.1 Virgibacillus sp. | reverse complement strand
GATCCTACTGCCACAACTATTTTCCCTTTCCAAACCGACGGATCTAAGTCAGGTATTACTGGCGTTTGTGATGTTGTCGTTGTGATAACAATATCCGAATCTATGATTAGTTCGGGCAATTTTGCCTCCCGCACAGTTAAGTCAGGAAACTCTTTTTCTGCTTTTGAAATAAAATCATGTAATTTTTTACTGCTGCGATTATAGACATATACTGTTTCAATTGTTCGTACCGCACATGCTGACTGCAAATGGCTCCAACCTTGTGTACCCGTGCCAATAATTCCAATTGAGGAAGCATGCTGGTCTGATAGATATTTCATCCCCAGCCCACCAAGTGCCCCAGTACGTAATGCAGTAATTGGCATTGCATCAAAGGTCATCAGAGGTTCAAGGGTTTTACGATCGTAGAGCACCATTAACCCATGTATCGTAGGCTTCTCCAGCTTTGTATTGTTGGGTGCAACACCTACTAATTTTGTTGCATAGTAATCCCCATAGAATGCTGGCATCAATAACGCAGTGTTGTCCTCATCATCAATATGCATCCGATCAGGGGTTATTTCATTACTAGACTTATCCTGCAAATAATAGTTTTCAATCGAGTTTATTACGTCTTTCATCGATATTGCTTCGGTAATATCTTTACTTGTTAACATAGCATGCATCCTCCTTATTTTTTTCATAATATTATGTACCTTATCTTAGCAATATTATAAACTCCTATCCTACTTCAGCACAAAATACAGTAGTGTGCAATGTTCGAAACAGCTTGTGTCAAGGCCTGTTATATTATTTATTTTTTTCAGACGATAAATTAATGTGTTCCGGTGGATAAATAATTCCTCAGCTGCTTTACTTATATTCATATTTTTATTGCAGTAGGTGATAAAATCATATTTCAGCTCTGAAAATGCTTCATCATTTATAAGTGGTTTCAAACGTTGGACAAGTATCCGCTTCATGTTAAGACCCAACTGATGTGGAAGCATCTCAATTAATATATCCCAGTCGAAATAAGAATAGATTTTTGGCGTGATCTGGGATTCATGCGAGAATTTTATAAGCGAATCTGCTTCCCAATAAGAATGAGCTACATGATCCAACGATGGGCTAATATTTCCCGAGGCAATTATTACATCAATGAGTTTATATACGCGGAACATTTCCAGTAAATAATTGCTGCAATCCCTAAATTCATTCATAAACTTTTCAAAGTCTTCCTCACTGTTAGTACACTTTAAAAAAACAATTCTCTCTGTGTTCAAGAATGCGCATATATCTTGCTGATCCCCGTTAAACGCACGAGCAATACAGTCCAGTATTGTCTTTTTCATACGCTCTGGCGGGATATGTCCTTGTTTGTCTTGCATATTTTTCAATAAATAGTCACCGATATCTATTACAATACATGTACGCTTCCGATGAGGTTCAATATGAAGCAACTCACAATAATGACTGATCTGTTCATGATTAATAGATTCATTTAACAGAATATACTGGACAAACGATTCCAATGTCATAGCTTCCAAATTCTCGATTTGAACATGGAGTGTTTCCTGCCACATCATCTCCACATATTTTTTTACCAAATACGCATAGGATTCAACATCTTTTGGATTTCCGATAATACCAAGAACACCAACAGGCTTGTTTTCAAAATTAAGGGGAACCGCAACTCCTGGCAGAACATTCTTCATATGAATAGTTTTTTCTTCGGTAAATAAAATGACTTTATTAGCTTTGATAACCTCAATTGATGGTGTATGTATCGTCCCAATTCGCAAAGGATTTGTATCTCCGATGATGTAACCTTGTTCATCACTTACACTAATTGGAAATGGCAAAATTTCCGAAACCGTTTTCACCGTATTTTGTGCGAATTGTACAAAGCCTTCCATCACAGTTTCCTCCCACTTTTAACCTGTACAAATTAATATTATCACAATATTTAAAATAATAATACACCCTATTCTTCATCTGTATTTTGTGTAAAGTGCCCATAGACTTTACTTAGAAAAATACGTTACAAATAAAGTGTTAAGAATTATCTAACTATTAATTTGAGGTGATTTTATGAAAAAGACATCAGACATCATTATTATAGGTGGGAGTGTAATCGGTTCAAGTGTTGCTTATAACCTGTTAAATGATGGTTACACAGGTAACATTACAGTTTTTGAAAAAGACCCTATATATGAATTCTCCTCAACCCCTAGAAGTGCTGGAGGTATCCGACAGTTATTCACCACGGCAATCAACATTCAAATTAGTCGCTATAGTTTACAGCGATACAAAACATTTCCTGAAGATATGGCAATTAACGGTGAGAAGGCTGAAATTGACTTTCGGCAACGAGGCTATTTATTCTTAGCTAAAAATGAAAATATGGACCAATTACACAAGCAGGCAAGCTTACAGCGTGAACATGGTGTTCCATCTCAATTTTTATCATGCGAAGAATTAGTAACTATTATCCCTGAATTAAACACAGATGATTTACAAGGAGGGTTGTACTGTGCAGAAGACGGATTTCTTGATCCCTATTCGGTCATGCAAGGCTATGCCAAGAAGGCAAAACAGCTTGGGGCTGGCTATATATATGAACCAGTCGAAACCATATTAAAAAATGATCAGGAGGTCACCGGTGTACAATTGGAAAATGGCGATACCTATCATGCACCAATCGTTATAAATTGTGCCGGTCCTTGGGCACCAGCATTAAGTGAAACAATTAATTGTCCTGTACCTGTTATTCCATTAAAAAGGCAGATTATCCAGTTTGACATCGCAGAGCCTTTAACAAACAAAATACCTCTAACTGTTGATCCTACCGGGGTTTACTTTCGTCATGAGGGACAGAGTCTAATTGTTGGGTTCTCGGAAAAAGTTAAGCCAGGAATCGATTTTAAATGGTCCCGCGAATTTTTCCTGGAACAATTATGGCCAATTCTCGGACATCGGATTGATAATTTTCTATACGCAAAGGTCATCAGTGGCTGGGCAGGAATGTACAGCCATAATACAGAGGACCAAAATGCGATTATCGGTGAACATCCAGAAGTAAATGGTTATTATTTGGCCTGTGGATTCAGCGGACATGGGATGCAGCAGGCACCAGCTGTAGGTAAAGGTTTGTCCGAATTAATCCGTACCGGAAACTATCAAACACTTAATTTATCACCACTGCGATTTGAACGTTTTGCCGAGAAAGACTTGCTTATTGAAGGTGCAATAGTGTAATCAATATTGACAATAGAAGGAGGAGATTTAACGGTCTCCATCCTAAGCTGATGTATATGAAAAAAATGTAAGCGATTACAATAAATGGAGGGTTAACGAATGAATATAATTTTAATCGAGTTTATTTTGTATTGCTTAGTCATACTGGCTATTGGTTACTATTTCAGTAAAAAAAGTAAAACACACTCTGACTTTTTACTGGGCGGAAAAAAGTTACCCGGATGGGCGCTTGCCTTTTCTGAACGTGCAACTGGTGAATCAGCATGGTTATTATTAGGATATACTGGTTTTGTATTTATGACAGGGCTATCAGGTGTTTGGGTAGCCGCCGGTATCGCAATTGGTATTTTATTCGCCTGGATATTTTTAGCTAAAAAATTTATGAGAGAGACTAATAAATATAATGTCTTAACACTTCCCGATTACCTTGCTGCTCGTTTCGGTGATAAGGCAAATATTATTCGCTGGCTGACAAGTATCCTGATTGCGGGATTTCTAATGTTTTATGTGGGTGCACAAATGGCTGGTGCTGGCAAAATGCTTTTCACAACATTTGGCATGCCCCCCACAGCCGGCATTATTTTAGCTACGATTATCATAATTATTATTGCATTTGCTGGCGGGTTTATTTCAGTTGTTTGGACAGACATGATTCAAAGTATCATGATGTTAATTACATTAGTTGTTTTACCTATTGTCGCACTTATATACATTAACACTAACGACTTGTCAATCAGTCAATCCCTTGCTGATGCAGGCAATTCGTACAACCATTGGTTTGGAGGACTAACTGGTTTTGCTGTTGGTGTGTTATTCTTCAACAACTTCTCCTGGTTCTTTGGATTTCTGGGAGGTCAGCCACAGCTAAGCGCTCGTTTCATGGCACTCAAAAATGACAAGGAAGCGAATCAAGGCAGTGTAGTTGCTATCATATGGACAGTTCTCGCTTATAGCGGTGCATTCCTAATCGGTATCTGTGCAATTGCGATGTACAGTCAAGGATCTTTTGCTGATGTCGAAATCATTCTGCCGACTATGATTCTGGACTTAATGCCCCCTTGGATTGCTGGTATCCTGCTTGCAGGAATCTTAGCTGCAATCATCACAACTGCCGATTCACAGCTAATGGTTGTTACGAGTTCGGTCAGTGAGGATATTATTCACAAAGCAATGGGGATTGATTTGACAGAAAAACAATTAATCTGGATATCGCGTGCTTCTGTTGTATTTTTCGGATTAGTAGGTATGACAATTGCACTCGTGTCTGAATCGCTGCTATATCTTGTTGTCAGCTGGGCCTGGGCAGGGGTCGGATGTACACTTTCCCCAGCTATTTTAATGACATTTTTCTGGAAACGATACTCAGGTGCTGGTGTTATTGCCACTATCCTGGCAGGTTTAATCTCTACGTTAATCTGGATAAGCACACCACTCGAAGGTATAATCACATCTAAGTTTTCCACCTTTTTCATAGCCTTAATATTCGGTATTGTGTTCAGTTTATTAATGCCAGATAAGGACGAGAAGATAGAATTAGGTACTACAGAAGAAGCATTGTAATAATTTAGCAGGAAGCAGTGCCTTAGGTGCTGCTTCTTACTATAAGAATCGAACCTCAAATCAAAAAAGTGGCATAAAAAATTTCCTAGAAGGTGACACTTTTTTCGTTTTAGAATCGAATGTATTGTTAATAGAACTACTTGTTTAATTTAGATATTCCGATTAGGCAAAATTCGCTAAAAACCGTAAAATGACAGGTACCACGTATTTTAATCTGGAGCCATGTATTCGGTATACTCCCTGGTGGTAATGTATACATCGGTACAACAAGTTCTTGCTGCAATTCTTCCAGTAAAATAACGGCCTGATTACCATCTTCAATTCGATCCAATACTCCAATTGTATTCAGTTCTGAATTGACGTTAGAATCCAGGTCAGAGTTAATCAATGACAGTAAAAACAATACCATCAGATAATGCTTCCAGACAATATTCATGAGTTGGCTCCTTGTTTCGCTTTTTTTCTATTATGACAAGATAGATTGTAATTTGCACATTTCGAAAATTGAAAAACTGAAGCAGCTATCTCAGATAAAATTTAATTTTGGCCATAGGAAAAATTATATTTTTCACATCCAAAACTCAGTTAAAATTCAATTGTGGTCATTTTGTATATAGATTTTCCCCAATAGCTCTGATACGCTTAAGAGAAAGCAACAGTTAGGCAATTGGAGGGGAAAAACTGAAGTGACCAAAAAATATTTATTTATAATGATTTTCGCTGTACTGGTAGCATGCGGACAAAATCCTGACCAAGATTCAACTGATCAACAAACGGTCACAAACCATTCGGATTCAGTAAAAGAATCGTTACAAGATAAGGAGAAGCCGCAAGAGCAGGATTCAAACCAAAGAGAAGCCGGTGAGACTACCGACTCTAAATCAAATGAAGAACCTAATAAAAACAGCAATTCATTATCCGATTTGAAAGTTCACTACATTGATGTTGGACAAGCTGACGCTACCCTTTTTCAATATAAAAGTGATAGTGAGCAATACACTATATTATTTGATACTGGAGATTGGCAAGGAAATGAAGTGCCTAATTACCTATCGGCACAAGATGTCTCTTCTATCGATTTACTCATTGTCAGTCATGCTGATGCTGATCATTCCGGGCAATTGGCAGAAGTCATAAACACATTTGATGTTGGGGAAGTTTGGATGTCTGGAAATGAAAGCTCATCACAAACATTTCAACAAGGCATGAAGGCTGTTCTGGCAAGTGACGCGGACTACGATGAGCCAAGAACCGGAGACACATTTGAAATTGGCTCGATGGACATAACCGTTCTCCACCCAGACAGCATTTCCGGCAACACAAACGAAGAATCCATTTCCGCCAAATTCACATATGGAGACATGAGCTTCCTGTTCACTGGCGATGCTGATCGTGATGGCGAGATGAAAATGATGGACAGCGGAAATAATGTAAATGCAGACTTTTTACAATTAGGACATCACGGATCTAATACATCCAGTGACCCAGCTTTTATTGATGCAGTAAGTCCGAAAGTAGCCATTTATAGCGCGGGCGCAGATAATCAATACGGACACCCACATGCTGAGGTTATTTCACTTATCCAAAATGCTGGAATCAAATTATATGGCACGGATGTTCATGGGACAATTGTTGTAACAACAGACGGCAGCGACTATACTGTTCAGACAAAAGATGACGGCACGATCAGCCCAAGTAGCAGCGGTTCCTCAGATAACTCGTCCAGTGATGATACAAATGATCAATCAACTAACACAGAAAATAAGGCAGCAACTGGTGATTGTATTAACATCAACAAAGCATCGTCTGAAAAATTGCAGGAAATTATCCATATCGGGCCGGCACGTTCAGAGGACTTAATTAAATTGAGACCATTTCAATCTGTCAGTGATTTAACAGATGTTAGTGGAATCGGCCCATCGCGGATCAGCGATATCAAAAGCCAAGGTTTGGCCTGTACAGGAGGATAAATATGAAAGGGATACTTGATCGATTTGAAGATACTAACAAAGCTGTTATTCTCATGGAGGAAACCAAGGAAGAAGTAGTCATTCCTGCTGAGCAATTACCAGAAGGCAGCAGTCAGAATACCTATTTCAACATGGAAAAAGTAGATGATGAGTACCAGGTTGTTTCGATTGATGAAGCAACCACCCAAAAGGAAGCTGAAAAATCATCTGATTTAATGGCGAAATTGCGTGCAAAAAGTAAGGGGAGTAAATTTAAGAAGAAATAAATTTATAAAAGCCGAAGTCCCAATCAAATGGGATTTCGGCTTTTAGTTGATTTGTAAAACCAGGAAGCTGTAGGCATACACTACAATTCCCCAGTAATATCATAATTAGGCAATATCAGTACTTCTACTCGTCTGTTTTTTGCCCTATTTTGATCATTCGTATTAGGTACCATGGGTTTATGTTCACCGAACCCTTTTGCACTGAATGTTTTGGGATCAAGTTTTTCATTTTCTAATATCAGGCGCATAAAGTTAACTGCTCGCATGACACTTAAATCCCAATTCGATGAAAACTCACTAGTACGAATTGGCCGGTCATCTGTATGACCACTGACTATTATTTGGTGTGGTGGATCTGTATATAAAAAAGTTGATATAGCACTTGCAATCTCCCTGCCTTCTCCCCTCACCACTGCGCTTCCCGAATCAAATGTTACATCATTGATTATCGTTATTAATAATCCTTCACCATTTAGCTTGGTCCCTAACTTTTCGGAAAGATTATTTTCATTTATATATTCATTAATTCTTTGTTGGAGCAATTCCAATTTATTTAACTCTTGTTCACTGTTACTTAATTTTTCCTCGTCCTCAGGCTTTTCAGTCTCCTCTTCATCTTCTTCCACATCCTGAGGCATCTCTACTGAACTATTACTTTCTTCTAGTATCCCTTCCCCACCGGAAAATTCACTATTAAACACGCGAGAGAGTTCTTCATATTTTTTGGCATCTAGTTCACTCATGGCAAACAAAACAATGAATAATGCCAGGAGCAGTGTTAATAAATCCGCATAAGGAAGCAGCCAGGATTCACTCATATGATTTTCATCATTCTTTTTCTTTCTGCGCATCTGATCCCTCCTGGTCTAATTTCAACAATTCTTTAGGAGATAAATAGGAACTAAGTTTATCCCGAATCAATTGCGGAGATTCACCATTCGTTATGGATAATACACCTTCAATCATGATTTGTTTCATTAGCACTTCTTTTTTTGATTTCTCTTTAAGTTTGTTTGCGAAAGGGTGCCACAATACATAACCAGAAAATATACCAAACAATGTTGCTATAAAAGCAGATGAGATAGCATGTCCCAGGGCTTCCATGTCATTCATATCTCCCAAAGCTGCAATTAATCCGACAACAGCCCCTAACACACCAAGTGTTGGTGCATATGTGCCAGCCTGTGAAAAGACGGAAACCCCTTTTTGATGCCTGTCTTCCATAGCATCAACTTTTTCTAACATAAGCTCTCTAATAAACTCTGTCGATTGCCCATCAACAGCTAGTTGGATGCCTGATGATAAAAAGCTATCATCCAGTTGATCTATTTTAGCCTCAAGTGTCAGTATTCCTTCTTTTCTGGTAAGCTCTGCCCATTCTGTAAATGTATCAACCGTTTGTTTTATATCATTCTGTTTATCTTCCCTAAAAAGGATGACAAAAAGTCTCGGTACTTTTTTAATCGTTTCCATTGGAAAAGCAATACAAACAGACGCAATTGTTCCAAAAAATATAATAATAAACGCGGCGGGATTAACTAACGCTGCTGGACTAACCCCTTTGAGTATCATGCCAGTCCCTATAGCTAAAAATCCGATAATAATACCAATAATTGATGTTTTATCCATCGATATGTACCTCCTTGAAGATAGGGGAGTAACTTGGTGTTCCCTACTTTTCTTATAATTAAAAATAGTCTACCAAAAATGATAGACTTAATTAGTTTAACTAATCTTTTCATCCTTTTTCGGTAACCCGGCGATCATAGTCATAAGACCTTAGACCCGTGGATCTGCGTCCTTATCTTTCAATAAGTTTGCCATTCTCGTAAGTTATTTAATTTTTAATGTATTCTTGTTAGAAGTTTCATACTTACTATATCGTTCAAAAAACCGTAAAGTTGAATACGTACATGGAAGAAAAAATATTTTAAAAATGTGGGCCTGCTTGTGGGGGTAATTTGACTAGGGGCCTGATCCGGTGTCGCTAAGTGAATCCTCATTCCGTTATCGTCAAACTTTTATGGCGAAAGTATACTTTCCTAATTGCTAAATAAAAACACAATCCCCTTCAAAAGTGGATTGTGTTTATGATGGAGCATATCGGGCTCGAACCGATGACCTCTTCGCTGCCAGCGAAGCGCTCTCCCAGCTGAGCTAATGCCCCAGTTGGACAGCCTTTATTATAGCATTTTTTTGACTTTTTTCAAGGGTGTAAAATGAAATAAGGGCTATACTTGAAATCAGTGGATTGTATATCAGGCTAATAGTAGGTTTTACTGTACCAATAGATTGTAGGGATCTATTTTTTTATCCGTTATCCCCCACTATATTAAAAAAGCCCGGAAAACCCTCCAGGCTCTTTCTCACAACTTTATTTTATAATTCCACACCCTCAGGCCAATGTAAATCATGTTCTTCAACACTGGTAATCTCGTTATTTTCATCAACGAATACTACTTTAGGCTTTAATTGTTCTATTTCCTCATCGGTCATGAGTCCTTGGCTCAAAATAATAACCAGATCATCTGGAGAAAACAAGTTTGCAGGCGGACCGTTGAGGCAAATGCGGTTCGAACCCTCTGGAGCTGGAATGGCATAGGTCTTCCATCTTGCCGCATTTCGTATGTTTGCAATCTGCACCATTTCATAAGGCTTAATATTTGCTTCCTTCATTAACTTGCAATCAATCGTTATACTGCCAACATAATCAAGCTCAGCCTCTGTAACCTTAGCTCTATGTATCTTTCCTTTACACATTAACCGTTGCATAAAAGTTCCTCCCCTATTATAAATAACATCTCAAGTATAGTATGACGTAAAACCAAAGATAATTACAAGTGAGCTTTTTCAAGCATAGCAGGCTTTCCCATAAAAAAAGAAGTGGAACGCTACTAGAACGCCCCACAGATTATACTATTCACACATTCAACTGTTCGTTCACCTGTTCACGTAAAGCTCTTTTCAGGAATTTGCCGACAGAAGTTTTCGGAATTTCCTCAATGAACATAACATCATCCGGTAACCACCATTTTGCAAATTGGGGTTCCAAGAATTCAATTATATCCTGTTTTGATAACTGCTCACCTTCTTTTAACACGACACATGCTAATGGGCGTTCCTGCCATTTTGGATGAGGAATCGAAACAACTGCAGCTTCAAAAACAGATTCATGAGCCATTATCGCATTTTCTAAATCAACCGAAGAAATCCATTCACCGCCACTTTTAATCAGATCTTTTGTTCGATCAACTATTTTAATAGATCCTTCTTCGTCAATCGTAACGACATCGCCCGTATATAGCCAGCCATCCCGAAAAACATCCTTGCTTCGGTCATCATTATAGTATTCATCTGCAATCCAGGACCCGCGAATAAGCAGTTCTCCCATTTCCTTTCCATCTGATTTTATTTCTCCATTTTCATTGATGGCCTTCACATCCAATCCAGGAACAACCATTCCCTGTTTTGATCGGATTTCCAGTCTGTCTTCTTCAGGAAGTTCTGTCTGATAACTTTTTAGTCGGGCAAGGGTGACAAGCGGCGTGGTTTCTGTCATACCGTATGCATGGATGAACGGAATGCCATGTTCTGATTCAAACGCTCGAATCATCCCTTTAGGAGCTGCTGCCCCACCGCATAAAACAGCGCGTAAACTTTCCGTATTATAGTTTCCTTTTTCCAATTCGTTAAGCAATCCTAGCCAAATTGTTGGAACCCCTGCCGTTAGCGTTACCTTATATGACTCAATAAGCTCGGCAAGTATCTTCGGTGTCATCATCGGCCCAGGAAGAACTTGTGTCGAACCAAGCCATGTTGCCACAAAAGGCATTCCCCAGGCATTCGCATGAAACATTGGAACCACCGGCATCAGAACATCTGATTCAGAAATTGCTGCAGTATCAGCCATACTTAACGCCATACTGTGTAAAACAATACCCCGATGTGAATACACAACACCCTTTGGCTTTCCGGTTGTAGCTGACGTATAACACATGCCTGCAGGATCTTCTTCCTCAATATCCGTTGAAAATTGGTATGCTTCATCACCTTCTGAAACTAGCGCTTCATATGAGTGAAGCGGTTCTATATTACTCTCTGGCGGTTTTTCTTCATCCGACATAACAATAAAGGCTTCAACAGTAGGCAATTTATCTTTTATTTTCTCAATTAACGGTAGTAAGTCTACATCAATTAGAAGTACTTTATCTTCTGCATGATTAATAATGTATACAAGATGCTCCTCTGCCAATCGAATATTAATGGTGTGTAATACTGCACCCATGGATGGTATCGCGAAATAAGCTTCCAAATGGCGATGGTGATTCCATGCAAAAGTTCCGACTTTATCCCCTTTTCGGACTCCCAATTTTTCTAAGGCACTTGAAAGAGCCCTTGTACGTTTGCCTGTTTCTTTATAATTGAGCCGGTGAATCCCACCTTGCGTACGTGAGATTATTTCCTTCTTTGGAAAATACTTTTCAGCACGCTCTATTAACGAAACAAGTGTTAAAGGCGTATTCATCATTCTAAATCTCCCCCTTTAGTGGTTACTGGAGCCTGTTTTTAACGATTCACGCAGTTTATATTTCATCACTTTTCCTGAGGCATTCCGCAGCAATTCTTTCTCTTCAAAAAAGTCAGTGGGCATTTTATAACCTGCAAGATGTTTCCTGCAGAAATCCGTTAATTCCACATAATCAATCGTTTCCCCCTGCTTCGGCACGACAATTGCAACAACCCGCTCGCCCCACGTCTCATCAGGCAATCCGACAACAGCTGCTTCCAGTATTTTCGGGTGTTTATACAGTACTTGTTCCACCTCAGTTGAATACACATTTTCGCCGCCGGAAATAATCATGTCCTTTTTCCGATCTACCAGCGTTACATAGCCATCTTCATCGATAGTGGCCAAATCTCCTGTATAAAGCCACCCGTCGCGCAGGGTTTTTTGTGTTTCATCTGGTTTGTTGTAATAGCTTTTCATGACCATTTCACTACGGATAATAAACTCACCGACTTGCCCTGGATGAACATCTTCACCTGAGTCTGTTACGACTCTTGCTTCCGTGTTCAGCATCGCCCGTCCGCCGGCACCAAGTTTCGTTTTATGATCTACAGGCCAAAGCAGAACGCCACCTGGACCGCCTTCTGTTAAACCACACATATTGAAAAATTGATCATGCCCGAACATTTCCATAGATTTTTCCAAAAGTGGGACAGGCATAGGTGCTGCACCATAGCCACATCTTTTTACAGATGACAAATCATATTTTTCTTTATCCGGAACCTGCAGAAAAAAGTTATACATTGTCGGGATTCCGAAAAAGAGACTAATTTTATGTTCATCAATTGCTTTCAATGCTTGAACAGGATCAAAATTCTGATGGATTACCTGGGTACTCCCAAGATAAGTTCCAGTAACCATAAATAGATTTAATTGAGCAGAATGGAAAAGTGGTGCAACATGGAAAAGATTATCTTCTGGACCTATTTTCATCATAATTGATGTGGAGAAAGCGACATGGAGGATGCGATGATGGTCAAATAAAGCCCCCTTTGGATTTCCGGTTGTCCCTGAAGTGTATAGAATTTCCGCGTCATCCCATTCTTCCACAGTTATTTCTGGTTCAGATTCATCGATTGTCGTTATCTCTTCTAATGGGATTTGACCGTTTGTTGTCGGGCCTGCAGAGACCTGTAATGTTACCTTTTCAGTTGAAGCTTCATGAACTAATTCAGCATATTCACCATCGAAAAAGACGATAGAAGAATCCGAATCATTTAAAATGTATCCTACTTCTTTGGCAGTCAAACGAAAATTAACAGGAACAGCGACTGCACCAGCCTTCATAATGGCATAAAATGTTACCATGTACGTGTCAGAGTTTTTCATCATCAGCGCTATTTTATCGCCTTTTTTAATACCTCTGGAAATTAACCCATTTGCCAGTTTGTTTACTTCACGATTAAATTCAACATATGAATAAGACTTCTCCCCATAATGTATCGCCGTTTTATGTGGTGTTCTTCTAGCATTTCTAACTAATGTAGTACCTATATCCATTCAAAAACCTCCTGAATTTAGTATTTAACAAGAGCCGCCCATTTCAGCTGATACTACCTTTCACCTTATCGCAGCACCCCCATTTCTTTCATAACTTCATCCGTATGTTCCCCGATTTTTGGCGCAGGGGAACGAATGGCACCAGGAGTTTCAGATAATTTAACCGGAACACCAATCTGCCTCACCTGACCCAATGCGGAATCATTTATCTGTTGAATCATTCCACGTGAAATAATTTGCGGATCTTTAATCATCTCCTGAAAAGTTAGAACTGGTGATACACATGCGTCAATTTCTGAAAAAACTTCCATCCATTCTGATAGTGTTTTTGTTAAAGTAATGCGTTGTATTTCTCGTTTTAACTGAAGCTGCTTATCTAAGGGGTCATCTTGCAGGGGAATAAATTCGCTCTTGCCAATTGCTTTGCAAAACGCAGTCCAAAATTTCGGTTCCAGTGCTCCTACTGATATATAACGTCCATCGATTGTTTCATAAACTGCATAGCAAGCTTTCCCGCCATCCAGCATTTGCTCCCCTCTCTTTGGATTTTTGCTTGTAGCCAAATATTCAGGCAGCAACGTCTGCATCCAAGAAATCACGTTATCCAGCATCGAAATATCAACAAATTGTCCCTTTCCTGTTTTTTCTTTATTCAAAAGTGCCATTAAAATACCTGTAACAGCTGGGTAAGCGCCACCGCCAATATCGGCAATTGTTGTTGCAGGAATAATTGGCTTTCCATCTTTTTCGCCCATCAAATTCAGTAACCCGGCATAGCTGAGATAATTCAGGTCGTGACCAGGACGATTAGCGTAAGGACCTGTTTGGCCGTATCCTGTAATCGCACAATATACAAGTCCGGGATTGACTGCTTTTAATTTCTCATAGCCCAAACCAAGGCGTTCCATCACCCCCGGACGAAATGATTCAACAACAACGTCTGCATTTTTGACCATTTCCAGAAACACCTGTTTATCTTCTGGTAATTTCAAATTTAGACAGACACTCTTCTTATTCCGATTCAGTGAATGGAACATCGCACTGTTACCAGCAATCTTCGGATAAAATGCTCTTGCATAATCTCCACTATCCGGATCCTCTACTTTGATAACTTCCGCACCAAAATCTGCTAACAACATTGTACAGTACGGACCAGGCAGTAACCGGGTCAAATCAAGTACGCGTGTAGACTTCAACGGCAATATGAACCCCTCCTCGCTGCTTTAAATATAATGAAATCCCTTACATTTATCCTAAACTAACAGAAATATATTTGTTTGAGCAGACAATACTTGCTCTTCTTTTTGATTATGAATTACGACTTCTATCGTTACTATCCCTCTTTTTTCATCAGAAAGCATTCGTTTATTCGCAACCTTAAATTGGCCCTTAAGTTGATCATTTGGGATTACCGGTGCCTTAAACTGCATGTCCGCACCAGCACCGCCTATACAATCACGTCCCAGGACGTCCATTTTTATCCATTCAGCCCAGACTACCGCTAACGTTTGGAAACCTGAGGCAATCAGTGACCCATATGGACTTTCTTTAGCCGCTGCTTCATCTGTATGAAAATATTGCGGATCATATTTCTGTCCAAATTCCAGAATGCTCTCTTTTGTAACTGTTACAGGATTGGTTGAATAAACATCACCAATCGATATGTCCCCAAATTTCAATATGCTTCACCTCTTTAATTAAAAGGATTTCTATAAATCCATCTTTTTTGCAATAATCATTTTCATAATCTCATTGGTTCCGGCATAAATAGATGATACAGCAACATCCCGATATCTTCTGGCAATCTCATACTCTTCCATATATCCATAGCCACCATGTAGTTGAAGGCATTCCGCTGCAACTTTTTTTGACAAATCTGTTGTCCACCATTTTGCCATCGATACTTCTGTTACAATATCCTTTCCTTCCATATGGTCATCTATCAATCTATCTACAAACGTTCTGCCTATTTCAATCTCTGTCTGCATTTCAGCAAGTTTAAATTGCGTGTTTTGAAACTGGCTGATACTCTTCCCGAATGCTTTCCGCTGTTTGACATAGCTAATTGTTTGATTGAGCATCGTTTCTGCAGAAGCCATACTCTGAATGGAAACCATTAACCTTTCCTGTTGAAGCTTTTCCATTAAATAATAAAATCCTTTACCTTCCTCCCCAAGCAGATTATCACCTGGAACACGAACATCCTCAAAAATTAATTCACTTGTATCATTTGCATGCTGTCCAATTTTTTGAAGCTTTTTACCTTTCGAAAATCCTGGTGTTCCATCTTCTACTACAAACAGGCTTATCCCCTTATGCGGCGGATTTGCTTTTGGATCTGTTTTACAAACTACCACTGCTATATCAGCAGAATGGCCATTGGAGATAAACGTTTTCTCGCCATTGATAATGTAGTCATCACCATTTTTTATGGCTGTCGTTTGAATAGCCGCAAGATCTGATCCAGCTCCTGGTTCTGTCATGGCGATAGCAGAAACTAAATCTCCACTAATCGCACCAGGCAGCCAGCGCTGTTTCTGCTTTTCTGTACCAAATGATTCGATATAAGGAATCACGATATCATTGTGAAGTCCAAACCCAACCATACCAACACTAACCCGATCAAACTCTTCAGAAATAACAACGGCATAACCAAAGTCAGCACCTAATCCCCCATATGCTTCATCAACCTGTGGACAAAGATAGCCCTGTTCTCCAGCCTTTTTCCAAAATGATCTAGGTATTTGTTTCTCTTTTTCCCATTGTTCAATAAACGGTTCAGCTTCCTTCTCCAGAAATTTTCGTAAGGAGTTTCGAAAAATTTCATGTTCTTCTTTTAAATAACTTCTACTCATTAATTGCACCTCTTTTTTTATGAAAAGCTCTTTTCGTAAATTTTGTTGCTCTTTAATCCTCGCAGTTGATATAAACTACGACGTACTGAAAAAGTTTTTTATGCTACTATCCCTTTAATTAAGGTTGAGTGCTTAAATTCGTTCCGGCAGAATACTTCGCTTTCCATGGGCACGATCTCAGCCTCCTTGCCCGGCAAGGGTTATGCCGTCGTTGTCCGCAAAGGACGGTTTAAGTCTGCCTTCGTTTAGTCGCTTCTTCCGGGGTCTTCGGAACGTGCTTTTTCCATAGGAGTCTGCGCATTCTGCCTCCACTGATGGAGATTTCTTGACTAGAGTATGAGATGTTCCCTATGGCTAAGAAGCAATGTCAAATAAGCTTAATTTACAAGATAAAGCGAGCAAAACACAGCGGTTGAAATACACGTAGACTCCTGTGGGAGCCGAGGCCTAGATGAGACTACGCAGCGACGTAGGAGCAAAAAGGCTCAACAGCCGCCCACGGAAAGCGAAGTGTATTTCCGGAGCGGTATCCTAGCACTCATATTATAAAGAAGGGAAGGAAATCACCATAAATCTACGTCGCAGTTTATATCTTTTGCGTCAAAAATAACAACCTTTTAGAAAACAGCCATATGAAATAGTTACCGTGGCTGCATCCTGATCGCACCATCCAAGCGAATCGTTTCACCATTTAACATCGGGTTCATAATAATACTCTGAACCAATTGCGCATACTCTTCAGGGCGTCCCAATCTTGATGGAAACGGCGTCATTTTTTCCAAAGCCTCACGCGCTTTATCAGGTAGTCCGGCAAATAATGGCGTTTCAAATAGTCCTGGGGCAATAGACATTACTCTGATTCCAAGCTTGGATAAATCCCTTGCAATTGGCAACGTCATCCCAACGATTCCACCTTTTGAAGCACTGTATGCTGCCTGCCCCATTTGACCTTCATATGCAGCAACAGACGCCGTATTAATAATTACACCTCTTTCTCCAGTATGATCAGGTTCATTGGACGCCATCTTTTCAGAGGCTAACCGAATCATATTAAATGTACCAATTAAATTGATGCCAATCACTTTTGAAAAAGAATCTAAATCATGGGCTTCGTTATTCTTGCTTAACGTTCTTTTGGCTTCACCAATCCCAGCACAATTAACAAGAATATTAACCTGTCCAAATGTTTCGATAGCATGGTTTAATGCCGATACCACACTTGATTCATCCGTTACATCAGTTTTAGCGAACATCGCCTTGTCTCCTAATTCCGCTGCAAGGTCATTGCCTTTCTCTGTCTGTAAATCCAGGATTACAGCCTTCCCGCCTTGTGAAACTATATTCCGAACGGTGGCTTCCCCTAATCCTGAAGCTCCACCGGTGACGACTGCAACACTATTATTAACTTCCATTATGAGTTCCTCCTCTAAAAATCATCCGTTATCTTTAATTAAAATTTGCATCACATAATCTGCAATTATTTCGGCCATTTCTGTCTCATCTTTTTTCCCTTTGTCAGAATACCACTGTGTAACCCAGTTTATTGCTCCTAAAATAATGTTTCGGACTATCTTTACATCCATCGCCCTAAAAACATCAGCTTCAATTCCTTCTTCTATCAACTGATCAAAGCCTTTTCCGTACGCATTCCTTAAATGAAAAATTTGTTCCAGCTGTGAAGGTGAAAAAATTTGCTCTGGATTAAACATCATCACAAATCCAGACCTTTCCCTGATTGCATACTCAATATGGGCAATCATCGCTTTTCTCATTTTATTGATAACGCTTATATTTTGCTTGTTAATAGATTCCATGTTTTGGATACTTCGATTTAAAATCATGATTTGACTTTCAAATAACAAATTCTGTTTATCCTTAAAATAATAATAAACAGAGCCTTTCGTCATTAATAGTTTAGCTGCAATCTCCTCCATGGTTGTCCCATGGTAACCCTTCTCGGATAAAATGCTCACTGCAGATTGCAAAATTTCTTCTTTTTTCTTTGCTGTTTTCTCCTCACGTAAAGACAAAAGACAGTCACTTCCTCTATGTAAATGTTTCTTGTTAATTATATTCTATTGATTCATTTTTTAAATGTCAAGTAACTTTTTAGATAATTTCGAATAATTGATAAGATCCCTGTTGCTTACCGTTTTTCCACAACTTTTCTGGACTTTATAATTCAACTTTCCCAGCGTAGTGAACGCATAGCCTTGAGGGAATAAGAAAAGCTGAAGATGCACTACCTGAGTTGACTTTGGATCAACGGTACGTTATTGAAATGCTGCGAACTAACTTTAACGTAAATTCCTTGCATTCTTTATAAGATGAGTGCTAAACAACGCTGCGGAAAAATACTCGCTTTCCATGGGGAACGCTTCAGCCTCCTCACGAGCAAAGAGCGCTCGTTGCGGGGGTCTTCAGACTGTTCCTTTTCCCATAGGAGTCTCGCATTTTTCCGCAGC
Organism: Virgibacillus sp.; assembly: GCA_041689365.1. GTDB lineage: Bacteria > Bacillota > Bacilli > Bacillales > Amphibacillaceae > Lentibacillus. The sequence continues at coordinate 389 of JBDNGJ010000256.1, read as the reverse complement.
TTAGAATAACTCAACGAACTCATAGACTAAACTACGCATAGATATGAAAGCCTCAACTGAAAATGCTATCCTGAATAGAGGCTAGAGTGTTATCTATGGCTTAGAAGCAATGTCTCAATAAACGTTGATTAATTTACAGGATAAAGCGAGCAAAATCCAGCGGAGGGAATACACGTAGACTCCTGTGGGAGCTGAGGCCTAGATGAGACTCCGCAGCGACGTAGGAGCAAGGAGGCTCATCAGCCGCCCACGGAAAGCGTAGTGTATTTCCGAAGCGGTGTCATAACACTCAAACTTTTTAAAAAGTACTATATCTTATGTGTACTAAAAACTTTTCTTAATGTTGTCAAAGCAACAATTAAAACGCTCTGATATTATCAAGATAGCTG
>JBDNGJ010000255.1:0-5022 GCA_041689365.1 Virgibacillus sp. | reverse complement strand
CAGGTTCCCCATAGCCTAAAACACGCTTACCCCCGGCCAAAGAATAAAAACCAGCACGCAAGGCCAATCGATACCACTTTTTTCTTGGAAAATCACTCCGTTGGCCCTACGTTTTTTCTAAATGGGACTTTTAGGTAGTATATTATCTAAAGAAGAAACAGAATAGTTGGATACATTCACAATTTTCGTAGGCTTATCAACTCGATCTTGTTCTTTTGCTGGCTGTTTGTAACTTTGATAACGAACTTGTAAGCGTCCGCCCGAACGTTTACTGTAGGATTCCATCTTTTTATAGATCCATCGACGCGCTGCACCAATACCTGTTGAATCACTTGTGGTATCAGAAAGCGTATGACGGGTTTTAAAACTCACTAGTTTTTGAATGTTTGTTTTAATCGAATCGGACGAATTTTACTAATTAACTCAGTAATCTTGGTGTGATATTTAATCGATGAACCACTTTTAACCTCACTATTGGAGTTATTACATCCGACATTTAGAAGGATCACAATGACTACTAATAAATATGGAAAGCTTAGAAGTTTTTAGTAAAAAGCTTCTATTTTAAGAAATTTGCATATTTTGATACATGAATGATTAGTTATAACAATTATGTTGAATTTAATAATTGATGGTTAAAACGTTTGGAAAACTCATAGCTGTTATTTAGATCCACCGTATCCTTTGTTCTGTTTCATATTAGGATTACTATCTAATTCTCCTCTTGGAATTGGATAAGCCAATCTAAAATCACCCATTGGTACAGTAATGTTTGTGGATCTGACAGAAGTCCTATTGGAATTCCGATGAACTCCTTTGTCGTTTCTTAATAGTTGCCAGTAATATAGGCCTTCCATAGCAAGCTCTTTACGACGTTCTTTTAATATATCTTCTAATTTGGCGGTGGTGTAATTAAAACCATCCTTATACCGCTGTGACGCAAGCTTATTTAGGTATAGTAAAGCTTTGCCAGGATCAGGTTTATCCGTTCGGCGAAATTCAGCTTCGGCATATGTCAAAATAACCTCGGCGTAGCGAATTACCGGCACATTAGAGGATAAGCTTGTAAATTTACCAGTTACACGATAAACGTCACGTTCACGCTTTTTATCAGTATCTGTTGTATTGGTATCATAAAGGTCTTTTCTCACATCATTGCTACCATATAATTGATAAAGTTTTTGAGTTACTTCAACATCTCCATAACCTCCTTGAAGCATGTTAAATAAACTGTTACGGTCGGGATTGTCTGCGGAATTGAAAGCGATCTCAAACAAAACTGCTGGTTGACCTTCAGCCCATGCTGAAACGTATCCACTTACAGATGCCAACGTATACTCTTTACTGTCAATAACATCTTTAGCTGTTGTTGCAGCGTTCTTGTAATCCTCGGTAAATAGATAGAAGCGGGAAAGCAAAGCTTCAGCAGAATAATAATTTAAACGTTTTGAATCGTTATGAATGGAGGGATCCATCAAGGTCAAAGCTTTCTTGAAGTCAGCTTTAATTTTAGATTCCGACTCCTCCACTGATAGCCTAGATGGAAAAAAGTTTTCTTCTTTATTAAACGTAGTAATATATGGAATACCTTTATTACTGCCACTTACAAACTTTTCACCATACATTTTTAACAATATCATATGACTTAATGCTCGTAGTGCGTACGCCTCACCCTTTATCTGGTCTACCCCAGATTCTGATAAATCACTATCAATGACCAAATTACAATTAGCAATTGTTTCGTAAATAGCATTCCAAATACCACCTGATCCGTTTTCCGTTACCTGTAATTTTGACTGTTCGATAAACCGGCCTGAATTACCATTACTAAATGCATTTCCCGTGCGTACATCGCCCAATATAATATAATCACGGCCATAAACATTTACTGCCTTAATCCTACTATATGCACCAATCATTAAACCATCTAAATCATCTACGGTTTCTATGCTAGAAAGATCTTTATTCTGTGCAAGAATAGGGTCTAGATAATCTGAACATGCTGTTGTTAAGCCTGTAAACAAAAAAAATACTATAGCTAATGTTTTAAATGTGTATTTCATCACAAAGTAGATTTTTAGAATTTAATATTAACTCCAAGGTTATAAGACTTTTGAGTTTGGCTATATAGGCTTAGCGATCCGCTATTACCTACTTGCGGATCCCATAACAAATCAGAATCAAATTTATGAGTCCAAATATTACGACCTACCAGATATATTTTTATTCCTCTAAGACCTATATTTTGAAATAGTGAGGCAGGAAAGTTATATCCAAGTCGCACTGTCCTCAATCGCAAAAAATCACCATCAAATAAATATCTAGTCGAATTCCTAGTGTTTGATAGATTATTCCCCCCCGCTATTCTTCTTGGAACATTAGTTTTATCTCCTGGTTTTTGCCAACGTTTAAGTTGCGTGGCTGCTGATGCATATGCTGGTATCTGGAAACTTCCATCTGCTTGATAATAATAAGCCCAGGAAGTAGTTGCTATTTTATTCCCAAATGAACCATAAAGAGTGGCACCAGCAAAGAACCCCTTATACTCAGTTCTAAGCCCGAAACTACCATAGTGAGTAGGCGTCCCGCTTGCCCCTTGATATGCACGCTGGGCCTTTTGATAATCCGAAGTAACACCACTACTTCCATCGTTTAGCTTCCAAAGGGGTTTACCATTTTGAGGATCTACTCCTGCATAAGTTTTCATATACCATTCTCCAACCTGGTGCCCAATTGCAGCATTCCTTTTATAAGCACTAGTAATTTTTATAGGGTCCCCATCAACACCACCAGGCAAGCTTGTAATTTCATTGGATACATAAGTGAATTTGCCGTTTAAGCTTAGCACAAAATCTTTTGATCTTAAAACATCAGCATCTAGAGATATCTCTATTCCATTATTAGCAAGAGCACCTACATTTGTAAGTTGAGAAGAAAAACCTGTTGTCCTTGAAATCGGAAGACTATAAAGTAAATCATGGGTTTTAGAATAGAAGTAAGTAAAACTTCCGTCTATACGTTCATTAAAAAGGCCAAAATCGAGGCCCGTTTCAACTGAACGTTTTCTTTCCCAAGTTAATAAATTGTTACCCAATTGTTGAGGTACTATACCACCCTGGCTATTATAGTTCGCTGAGTAACCTAATAATGCTTGGTATTGATTACGCCCTATATCATTATTTCCGGATTCACCAAAATTAACTCTTAGTTTAAGCCTACTTATCACATCATTATTACGTAAAAAATCTTCGGAAGATATTAACCATCCAGCTCCAATACCATAAAATGTACCCCATCGGAAATCTTTAGCGAAACGAGAATTGCCCTCACGACGTAAAGTGCCATCAAAAAATAGTTTGCTTTTGTAACTATAATGTACCTTACCCAAGATAGACAGCTTTTTTCCATCAAGAATAGAAGAAGTGGCAGTTACAGGTGTTGATGCAGACGCTAGATATTTTAATCCAGCTGCTGCAAAGCCTTGACCAGCAGCAATTAATTCGCGATTTTTATATAGTTGAGTTGTACCTATAAGACGAGCATCTAATGTGTTATTGTCATTAATATCCAATATATAATGGAACCCATAGTCTAAACCCCCGGTAAAGAAACTGGTAAATCCATCCTGAGTATATCCATTCTTTTTTTTACCTCTACCGGATATAGGATTTTGATATTTCTTACCAAGCGTAACGGAGTAATCAATACCTAATTTAGTATTAAAGGATAAGTTTTCTGTTAAATCAATACCTAAATCAGTATTATTAACGATGCGATTAGTTTGAAAACGGTTTACATCATTCTTTGCTATCCACAATGGATTATAAAAGCCTCCTGGAATATCCAAATTAATTGATCCATCATTATTATAAGCAGGTACAGTCTGGGGTATAAAAACAGGAGCTGCTACAGGACTATCAAAATTACCGGCTCCTTCAGCATTACCGTTCATTTCGGAATACGACATCAGAAAATGATTTGAAACATCAATATGATCATTGAAATTATATTTAAAGTTAAACGTCCCTCCAAAACGTTCAAATTCTGTACCAATATAAGATCCTTTTTTGTCTTGGTAAGACAGCGATCCAAAATAAGTTGCGTCTTCAGTACCACCCGCGGCAGTTAAGTTCATTTGCTGAGAGATCGGCTGGTCCCTCTGTACAATGTCAGCCCATTTAGTGTTGGTCTGGCCATCCCAGCCTGGAATTGCTATATCCTTAGGCTCAGGCACTGGATCATTGTTGACTTTCGCTGCATTTATAATTCCCTCTCTATATAGCATCGCTGCTTGTTTGGCCGATACCATTTTGGGATAAGGAGTAGCTAAAGAAGGTGTTCCCAGTTGATAATTAACAGAAAATTGAGTTTGGCCAGCTAAGCCCTCTTTGGTCGTTATAACAACCACACCATTGGCCCCCTGAGCACCATACTGTGCTGTTGCTACAGGACCCTTTAATATACTAATATTTTTAATCATTTGTGGATCAATACTGGATAATATTCCCTGTGATGAGGCAGCTCGAAGACCAGTAAAGCCTACTGATTCTTGGTTTACCGTTGTGCCATCAATTACGATAAGCGGCTCACCTCCGGCATTAATAGATGAGGTTCCTCGAATATTGAAAGAGACAGACGAGCCAGGAGTACCTGAATTAGATCTTATATTTACGCCTGTAACACTTCCTTGCAAAGCTTCTCCAACATTTGCAACAGGTACGTTTTCTATGTCATTTTCTATATCGACTGTTGAAGCTGAGCTGGTTGATTCTAATTTACTTTCATAGCCAAAACCTGTAACCACCATTTCTTCAAGTTCTCTTGTGGTACTCTCGAGAGCAATATCTATAGTTGTTCTTCCCCTAATAGGCACCTCTTTTGTTTGATACCCAATATAGGAAACAACCAAGGTATCCTGCAGGTTTTCTACGGTTAATTCGTATTCACCATTGGCATCCGTAGAGGCACCGGTTAAAGTCCCTTTCACCAAAATATTGACCCCCGGCAGGGTTACCCCAGATT
>JBDNGJ010000254.1:0-1203 GCA_041689365.1 Virgibacillus sp. | reverse complement strand
TCGTTGTAACTTCCCCAATTAAAATTTCTTCATAGAATACTTTCGCCATTTTGTTTTCCTCCTTATTTTTAGCCACATATTCTTCAATCCAATTCCTTACCAGTAATGAAGGTACTTGTGCATTACTGGTAGCTGCGGTTTTAAATTGTTCTTTTAGCTTATTAGGTAGTCTTATTTGCATTTGCGTTTCCACTTGCTAACCTCCTCGTTTCTTTATCTTGAATACATCTTATCACGTAATGTCATTACAAATCAATACAATTATATAAAATAATTAAATTTATTTTAAGGCAAACAAAAGACCGCTATCAACGGTCTTTTTCGTATAGATCATCGACTTTGCAATTGAGTATTTCTGCAAGCATAAACAAAGCTATTACAGATGGAAATACTTTATCATTCGCCCACCTGGAAACAGTTTCTTGACTGACTCCCATTTGATTAGCTATCCATTTATTTGTCCTTCCCTCTTTCTCTCTTAATAATTTAATCCTACTTTTTAAAATCATTTTTTATCACCTATATAAGTATTCAACAGAGCTTGGCCTTTATCCTTTGACTATATATGTCATAAATAATTGAGTTGATTTGTCATCAAACAAGCCCAGTGCTCATATATTAGGTTATATTCGTTTTACAATTCACCCAGCGAAAAGCAAAGCGAAAAGCAAAAGTCTTGCTGTACCAACATTCAAAGCATTACGCATGTATACGCTTGGCGAGGGACTATCTTTACAAGATACCTACAAAGGGGGTGCGCTCTTTCTTTTCAATTAACGTTATTAGGAGGGAGTCGAACAAAAATTGATTTTTGAAATCTTATCAACATCAAGCATGTTAGCTATTGCTGGATCAACTTATTTTTTTCAAAACAAATCAAGCAGCGATCACGACAAGATTAAAATTATCGCCGATCAATGCGGATTAAAAACAAAAGACGAAAGTATTCGCATTTACCGTAAGAGCCACAAAAAGAACTACTCCGAGTATATTTATAAGATTCCTTTAGGATTAACACTAAAAGAATTCCAAGCGCATGAACAAAACTTTATCGATGGATTAAACAACAAAAGCAGGCCTGATTTAAACCTAGTAAACTTGAAAAATATTAATTGGAAAGGTGACGTAATTAAACAGATTAAGAGTTTGATTAATAACCGTGTAAAGTTGGATAAACAAATTGAAATAGAATTTGATGGAATG
>JBDNGJ010000253.1:0-40194 GCA_041689365.1 Virgibacillus sp. | reverse complement strand
CGAAAATGGTGGTGTTTGCGGACACCAGAGACCTTATTTAACACAAATACAGTAAAATAACCATGATATATGTGAAATAAGGGCTTCTGTGTCCGGATAACATCGAAAAGATTACTTTTATATAGAAATAGCGTCTCCTGTGTCCGCTAAAATCAAGTTAGAGAGGTATTGTCATACAAAAGTATAACTACTTTCTTACTGCATAAGTGCAACTAAGGCTTGGTGAAAAGCCAAGTTTTCTAATAAATGCAGGTTGGTATAAAACAAAGTCATGCAACATTTTCAGATGAATATCGTCTATTTAAATAGAAATGTTGGAGGTGTTCCAATGCTGCAAAAATTGAGTTTCATTCTTATAGGTATTATCGTCCTTACAAGTGCTTTGTTTATATTTAACCCAAAAGAAAATACCTCTAAAATAGAGAATCCAACTGGTAAAGAAGATAACAATTTGAATCAGAAGAATGCATTAATAGATAAGATATTTTCATTAGCCGAAGAAGGTAAAGTTCCCAACATTTCCTTTGTAGCTGGAAAAACAAAATTAGAAGTGGTAACTGACAAATGGGGAGACATTAAACAATCTGCAACGACTGAAAATGAACAGTATATTGAATACCCAAAACACAATATAAATATGGGTCATCATGAGGGCATTGTATTTGACCTTCGTTTATTTACTTCAAATTTAAAGAAGATACATTTTAATGATATAAAGAAACAAAAAGGTGAACCTGAAAAAATTCGTTATTACAAAGATGATAGCCATAATCAAATAATTCTGGTTTATCAAGTGAATTCAAACTATCAGTTAAAGTGGATCATGCCAAAACCGACTGAGGAGAAGCCTAATCCGAAAGTACACCATATTTCAGTAGTTAACGATCCAGATTTGAATCGTAAAAAGGTATCTATAAGAGAAATAAGTCTGGATGCAAAAATTGGCCAAATGATAGTTGCAGGAATTTCTGGGACAACATTAACTAAAAATACAAAAAAACTTATCAATCACTATAAAATAGGTGGGATTATATTATATAGGGGAAATATGCAAACTCCCAATCAGACGGTGAAATTAACGAACAAAATCAAGGCTGAAAATAGCGACAATCATTTACCCATTCTACTTGGAGTTGATCAGGAGGGTGGGAAGATTTCCAAGCTGCCTGGAGGCTTAAATGAAATTCCTGCCAGCGGTAAAATTGGAGATAGGAATAACCCTGATTATTCCTATAAAATAGGGTCATACTTAGGGAATATGGTAAAGTCCTTTGGTTTTAACCTTAATTTTGCTCCTGTTCTTGATGTGAATAGCAATCCAGCTAATCCGGTTATTGGTGAGCGATCTTTTGGTGATGATCCTAAAGTTGTAAGTAATCTCGGTATCCAGACAATGAAAGGAATACAGTCACAAGGCATCATATCTGTTATAAAACATTTTCCTGGACATGGTGACACATCGGTGGACTCCCATCTTGAACTGCCTACAGTTAACAAAACATTATCTGAGTTAAAGAATCTTGAATTGATTCCCTTTAAAAAAGCAATCAATAACGGTGCAGATGTAGTTATGGCCGCTCATATATTGCTGCCTCAGATTGATTCGGAGTATCCATCTTCTATGTCACAACAAATCATTTCCGGATTATTACGGCAACAGCTTAATTTTAGTGGGGTGATTATAACCGATGACATGACCATGAAGGCGATAACCAATAATTATGATATTGGGAATGCAGCGGTACAATCTGTGAAATCCGGAAGCGATATGATAATGGTTGCACACGATTTTAATAAGGTGGTGACAGTCATTAATGCGTTGAAAGAGGCTGTTGAACAAGGAGAAATTACTGAGGAAAGAATTAACAAAAGTGTCAGCAGAATCATGAAGCTAAAAGAGAAATACAGACTTACTGACGAAAAAACAGACCCCGTAAATGTTAATAAGCTCAATAAATCGTTGGACAACTTACTTAAGTAACTATTAAAAAACCTGTCCAACCATAGGATATAGGAGGACAGGTTCTTATTTAATTTATTTCTCATCTTCGGTTTTCATAAACGTTAGTACTGCAAAGAATAAAAAGCTTAACAGCAATATGGAGCCGCCAACGATGAAGAAGACGGTTACTAACCCATCAGCAAGATCAAATGGTCTTAAGTAATAAAGCCACATGCCAACCGTTAAGCCAACTGCCCCAATAATGGCTGTCCAGACATGGAATGCAGCCAGTATTTTATTGGCTGGTGTGAAGATTTTGTAATACACTGCCCATGCGAACAGGGTTAACCATCCGACAACTAATATGTGTGCGTGTACGGTTTTAAACGCAAGACTTCCTGCACCTGCCATGTGGGAGCCCAGGAATGCACCTATTAATGCGAATAAAGCCGAAAATCGCAGTAATGTTTTACTGTACGTATTCACGTTTCTCTCTCCTTTATAAAATCAGCTTTTAAACAGAATAAATTACTCATATGAACGGAATATGAATAATACATTACATCTGGAAAAGGCTAAATTTCAATCATTTTAATTGTCGAAGTTATTTCCTCTTCAGCTGATTCGTGTGTCCATTCATGTGGGTAATATCCTAATGGGTTACAAATAATTTCCATACCATTGTACTGTTCATGATATCGTTTATGCACATGTCCGAATATATATTTTTTAATATTGTACTTATCAGCTAATTGACCAAATTTTTCACTGCCCATCATGGAATTGAAAAAATCCCAACTGGGTTCGTTTTTATATTCTACATATTTGGCAAAGGGAACGAAATGCGTAACCATAACAATATTTCGATCACGATACTTTTCCAGCCAGTACGATAATTTGAGTGTGTAGCGGCCAACGACATCCGAATCAGACTCAGCCCAGTTGGCATACAATTTATCAGGCCATGTAAAGTTGTTAAATGTTCCTTTTTTAAAATCGCTTTTTGAATAATCAGGAACCCCGAAACTGTAATCATACCAGCCGCCATCCCCTATAACGACCCAATCGTCATTTAGTTCAATGACGCCATTTCCGAGATTTCCTGGAAATTTAAGTAACGTTTCATAAGCATTTACCGAGCTCTCGTCATAAATATCATGATTACCATGGACAAATAGAATTGTTGTGTCAGGACATTTCGTCTGCAGCTGGTTCAGTAATGCGAGTGCATTATTAGGATTATCAGTCATGTCACCGCCTATAATAAATACATCAGGGCGTTTCGTTGTAATCCATTTACTTAAAATAGACATAATATCTGATTGGGCTTTTATGCGGTTAAAGTCTTCGTGAATATCAGAAAGTACACCGAGTTTCATTCAAATCCCTCACTTTTCTATTTTTTTGACGCCTCTGTTATTTCACCTTCAATCTGTAGAAGAGCATCGTTAATATCAGTTGCATGAAGGTGAATTTTTCTTCCATTAGGGTACTGTTTTGCCGAATGCTCATACTTCGGATCGTAGTAATATACCAGCAGCAGCTTTACCGCGTTATGATAAGTACCATTCTGCAGATCATGGTCAATTTCCGCAGCAATCGGTGTATGTATCCGTTTTTTAATAAGTCGAAATGCCTCAAGAAATTCATCTGGTGAATTCCAGGGCTGGTAGTCATCCAGGATATTTCGTACGCGTTCATCTACTGGCAGATCGATGAATAACTGTACCCCTTGCTCCTTCTTGTTATATAGAAACTCTGGAATCGTTACTTTCCCGATTCGTTTGCTTTCACCTTCCAATAAGACAAAAGGTGCATCCTTGTAACGCAACATTTTCTCAACAAGCAGCGATTCAAATTTCTTCTGATTACTTGGCACAAGTCCAATTTGCCCAAAGATGGAACCACGGTGGCCGGCCATCCCCTCCAGATCAAGTACAGGGTGCCCTTTTTGCGAAAGCTGTTTTAACAGAGCTGTTTTGCCTGACCCTGTATTCCCATTCAGCACAAGAACTTCTGGCTTAAATTCTGGGTTTTCCAGCATACTGACTACCCATTGACGGTAGGTTCTGTAGCCGCCTGTTAAGCGTTGCACCTCTATCCCCATCAAATCAAGGACAGTTGCTGCCGTTTTACTGCGCATTCCACCACGCCAGCAAAACACTGTCTTAGGTGTTTCAATTTGATTAAATGCTGCTATGAATTCCGGAAGTTTAGCAGAAAAAATGGCAAGTCCTCGCTCTTTCGCTGCTTCCTTACCAACTTGCTTGTAAAGTGTCCCAACCTCAGCACGCTCATCATCTGAAAAAACGGGAATGTTAATGCTGCCTGGAATTGTGGCATCATGATATTCTTTTGGAGAGCGTACATCAATTACTGTATGAGGCTCATTATGTTGTTTATTAAATAAATCCTGTAACGTTATATCCTGAAACATAAAATAAGTCACTTCCTAGTAAAAATTAATTCTATTGTACGGTAATTTTTCCGTTTGCCCCGTTCTTTACATCTCCGATTATCGCAGCTTCTACGCCATTTTTCTGTAAATCATTAACTAGCAAGTTTGCATTCTCATTTGCTACGGAAATTAACAGACCTCCAGATGTCACAGCATCACACAGAATCCATTTATCAATCTGATCCATTTCTTCCGGATAGGTTACGATATCTAGTACATGGCTAAAGTTACTTTTTGTTCCACCAGGTACAGACCCTGACTCAGCAAGTTCTTTTACTCTTGGCAAAAGAGGGACATCTTTATAATTAATCTGGATTTCAACGTCACTGCCTCCTGCCATTTCAGAAGCATGGCCCAGTAAACCAAATCCAGTTACATCCGTACAGGCATGGACATCATATCCTTCCATTGTCTCAGCAGCTGTTTTATTTAACGTTGTCATGACTTCTGTAACACGGCTTATTTCCTCATCATTTAATAAGTTATTTTTAATGGAAGTTGTAGAGATACCGACTCCAATTGGTTTGGTTAAAATAAGCTTATCCCCGGGTTTAGCTCCAGTATTTGTTCGGATTTTTTGGGGATTTACGGTCCCTGTTACTGCAAGTCCGAATTTTGGTTCCTTGTCATCAATGGAATGACCGCCAACTAGCGCAACCCCTGCCTCAGCAAGTTTTTCCTGGGCACCATGCAGTATGTCAGCTAGAATTCCTTTATCTAAAGTAGAAATTGGGAATGCAACGATGTTAAGAGCAGTTATTGGCTTTCCGCCCATTGCATATACATCACTGATTGCATTTGCTGCAGCAACTTGGCCGAAGTCAAATGGATCATCAACAATAGGAGTGAAAAAATCCACTGTTTGTACCATTGCTAGTTCATCATTTAGTTTATATACGCCGGCATCATCACTTGTATCAAGTCCTACAAGTAAATTTGGATTAGAAGCGGCAGGGGGAAGTGAGCGTAAGACCTCGGATAAATCAGCAGGTCCAATTTTACAGCCACAGCCACCCTTAGAAGATAATGATGTTAGTTTTATTGAATTAGTCATATGTAATCAATCCTTCCAGAAATTACGAGTTTCTATAATTTAATTCTAACATACTGGGGTTATGGATACTGTTTAAGAGAATTTTTAAAATTGGCTGTTGACGTTCAGGTGTATTAACCGTATAATACATTTTATAGCGTATTAACCGCTTAATACATGCATTTTTTTGATAACAGTGTATTAAGTGGTTAATACATAGAGAAAAGTGAAGCTACACATCTGAGGTAAATAGGAGCTGTGTTTATGCAAATAGACTTAAACAATCGAGACCCGGTATATATTCAAGTGATCCGTTATTTTAAAGAACAGATTGCTACTGGAATGTTTGAGCCTGGGCAGGAAATTCCTTCAAGGAGAGAATTAGCCAACAGGATAAAAATAAATCCGAATACGGCGCAGCGGGCGTACAAGGAAATGGAGGAACAGGGTTTGATTTATACGGAACGAAATTTACCGAGTCGAATTACAAAGGATGAACAGATTCTTGGTGCTGTTAGAGAAGAACTTATTGTCGAAGCGGTGAATTCCTTTATACACTCCATTCGTTCGATAAATGTTCCAGTTGATGAAGTATTGGATTTGGTGAAAGAACAGTATACCAAAGAGAGCAAAGAGTAGGAGGGTTACAAAATGATAGAAGTAAAGGATATTAAGAAAAAATTTGGTCGTAAAAAAGTGTTGGACGGCGTATCTTTCACTGCTAATAAAGGTGAAATCACATGCCTTATTGGAATCAATGGAGTTGGTAAAACGACCATATTAAACGCAATTATGGCGTTAACTCCACTTAACAAAGGTGAGATATTAATTAATGGAGAAAAAATAAATAAACATAGTTTTGAAAAAGTCACGTTCATCCCTGATGCTATTACCATGCTGCCACAAATGACGATTGCAGATGCTATGCAATTTATGCAGGATTTTTATGAGAGTTGGAATCAAGAGCGTGCAACGGAATTACTTGGTTTTTTTAAGTTAGAGGAAACGGAGAAAATTGCAAGCTTGTCCAAAGGGAACACAGCAAAAATAAACCTGCTGCTTGGGCTGGCACTTGATGTTGATTTTCTTTTAATGGATGAGCCTTTTTCAGGGATTGATATTTTCAGCCGTGAACAAATTTCTGAAGTGTTTACAAGTCATTTGGTCGAAGGCAGAGGCGTTATTATCACAACCCATGAAGTACACGATATCGAACATTTAATCGACAAGGTTGTGTTACTTGATAATGGCGTTGTACTGAAGGAATTCAACAGTGAGGAAGTTCGGGAAAATGAAGGGAAGTCGGTAGTCGATGTAATGAGAGAGGTGTATCACGGATGAATCGCTATTTAAAATTAGTAAACTTTGAATTAGGACGTTTTATAAAAGTATATCTTGTGTTGATTGCCATAACACTTATTGTACAAGTCACAGGCGTTATCGTCAGAGCAAATGACTATTTAGCACAAGCAGATAAAGCTATTTATGAAGATTTGATGCCTCAATCCCAATTTATTGAACAATATGGCCTGATGTCATTTTTAAACTTTGCACGTAGCTTATGGTTTATGGGGCCGATTGCGCTATCTGCAGCAGCGCTAGCCTTTTATATCTTTCTAATTTGGTATCGTGACTGGTTTGGCAAAAATACATTTATTTATCGCTTGCTGATGCTGCCAACTGCACGAATCAATGTGTTCTTTGCAAAGGCTACTTCTATTGTTCTAATGGTACTTGGACTTGTTTCGGTTCAGATTCTACTCCTGCCGTTAGAAAGCACCATTTTGAAGTGGATGGTCCCGAAAGACTTTAGAGCAGACTTAACGGTAAGTGAGATGCTTAAATTTGATTACCTGACAATACTTGTTCCTCAGAGTTTTATGGAGTTTATTTTATATTATGGTGCAGGATTCATGGTGGTTTCTGTATTATTCACAGCTATTTTGTTCGAGCGAAGTTACAAATGGAAAGGAATTCTTTTGGGAATCGGATATACGCTGCTTTCTTTAGTGGTATTTGCTTTGCCAGTATTGCTGATGATCGTGTTTAATAAGGAATTCTTGTATCCACTTGAAATAATCGCTGTGGAAACATTTTTGGGGATAGTTGTACTAGCAGCTTCTATCTGGATGAGCGATTTCTTATTGAAGAAGAAAGTAACAGTTTGAGAGGAGTAATGGAATGAAACGCTATTGGAAATTAATTGCGATCACAACAATTGTTGTACTGACAGTTGGCACATTTTATATAAATTCGGCTTTATCGGCTAACAGTTATCCGGAAATTGTGTTTGAAAAGGTTAGCGGAAATGAAGAAGAATTAGATACTGTAGTCATTAATGGCGACTATCGTATCGGTCGTTATGGATCAGGTGAGAGTGTTCAGGTAACTACAGATGGGTCAACTTATCAGGGAGAACTATCATTTTTTGAGCGGATGCAGGGTAGGTATAGTACTGAGTTGAATGAATTGCAGGATGAGTACCGGAATTTTATGCGTGGCAAAAGCGGAAATGTATCTTCATTCTATGAAGCGAAAGATACGCTGGCATATGTGGATATTATTAATCAAACATTAGTCGAGTCACCTAGTGAAACAGAATTTAAGATAGAGGTGCTGGATAAGGATAGTAATGAAACAGTATCTTTTAATGTGCCGGTGCCAAATCGGGCTATGTACAGGACCGTTTATGTTGCAGATGTCCAAATGATTGATGGGGAATTAAAAGTCATTACACAAAACTATCTAAAACAGACGGACAATGTCTTTGGAAACCAGGAAATGCATGTGTATAGCTTTGATATCGCTAATAAAAGTATAAATGGTGAAAATAAGATTTTAACAGCTGAGAATAATAATAAGAACGTACGGACCCATATCGGTTCAGTTCAGGAATCCGATGTTCTAAATGCCCATAAGAATATTGTTTTCTCTATAAACAAAGAAAATACTGAGCCGAACCCTAATAGGAATGTGGCTGGTGAAGTTAAAAGTACTGATAATGGCAATCAGCAATATTTCACATATAACCTGGAAACTGGGGAAAAGAAAAAACTGGATTTTCCGAAAGAACATCAAGATAAAGAAGTCATGGTATACGATGGCTCTATATTGTCTCTAATGGGCGATAATGAGGATGGACGTGAATTTGTCTTATATAATATCGAATCCGAAAGTGTTGAAAACAAATTTGTGATTCCTTCGCAAAACAAAGAAGATGCTAAATTTGGAGTGAATTCAAACGTACAAATTTCAAATGGGAAAATGTATGTACTAAATACAACGTATAACGAAGGTAATGATGCACCCTCTACTATCATGGTAATCGACACAAAATCAGGTGATATATTATATAAAGGAAACATTACAACAAAGAAACCCGTTGATAAGGAATATAGGTTAAGCTTCTATGGGATGGAAATTAAATAATTAGCTTAAGAAAGTCTGCTTCTGTACACGGGGACAGGCTTTTTCTGCTAGTATATAATTAGTATTAGAGAGGTGATACAGATGGACGCAGAAATAATGTGGAACAACTATTTACAGACAATCGACGAAGGAAATCGAGAAAATAAGTCATATACCGCATGGCCATTTGGCAATGGTCCCGAAATGGCAAAAGAGTTAGCGGATTTGGTGAAGTCAGGTGAGAAAACAGCGACATGCTCATTGCACCTATTATACGAAATAGATAATGAGCCACTCCCAAAGGTTGGCGAATTCAACGTGATTACCGATTGGGAAGGTAATGCCGAAGCTCTAACGGAAACGGTAGATGTCAAGGTGCTACCGTTTAATGAAGTTGATGCAACGTTTGCTTTTAAGGAAGGGGAAGGGGATAAAAGCCTTTCTTATTGGAGAAATGCGCATATTGACTTTTTCATGAATGAACTTGCTGAACTCAACAGGGAATTCAGCGAGGAAATGCTTGTTGTATGTGAAGAATTTAAGGTCGTCTATAAATAAAAAAGTGGCCGATATGTTCATTTTTATCCAATTAAATTTTTATAAATCTTATTTATTTTTTGATCAAAAAGGTCCATGTGAACGATTCGTGCTTCGCGAACATATTCCTTTCCTTCAACAAATACTAAGATAACTGGTACTGTGAAAATGGTAAAAGAACCAGCAATTTCCTGTACTTCGTCTGCATTAACATGACCTAGTTTAATGTCTGGATAATCTTCCATCAGTTCCTTTACTTGTGGTAGCAGACCATGACAAACACTGCAATTTGGGCGGGAAATAAATAGCAGGGATAGCTGATGGTCCGCTATAAACTGATCAAACTCGTCAATGGAATGTAATTCGTTAAAGGATTACATATTAAAACCTCCTGATTTTAGACATTTCAGAGTGGGCAGGTCGTTTCAAACAAATAGCTCGTTCAAAACAAAAAAACAAACATGAAGAATCCATTGAACGGAGTGGTGTTTCATTAGGTAATGATATAGACCGATTGTTACCAAGTGAATTAGCAAATTTGGCTATACCACAAGCTAAAAATGACTTCATGCGAAAATTCGTTGAAGGTCAAACAATGGTGTATGACAAAAAAGGAAAAGAAAAATTGGGTAAAGGTCCAATTATACTTTGCTTAGATGAATCGGGTTCCATGCGTAATTTAGAATCTCAAAGTAAAGGATTCGCACTTGCGTTAATGTCGATTGCAAAAAAACAAAAACGTGATTTTGCCTTAATTTCTTTTTCCAATTCTGCAAGAGTTAAACAATTTACCAAAGGAAAAAGTACAACACAGGATTTAGTTATTCTGGCAGAAAATTTTATGAACGGTGGAACTAACTTTTATGATCCACTTAGAAATGCCTTACGTTTAATAAATGAAAGTCGTTTTAAAAATGCTGTTATTGTTTTTGTAACAGATGGTGAAGCAAATTTACCAGATGAATTTGTAGAAAAATTTAATGATACAAAAATACAAAAGAAATTTGAATGTCTATCAGTTTTAATAGGTAATGGAAAGGAATATACAGTAAAACGTTTTTCCGACAAAGTTATTTATGCAGATGACTTCACCGAGGCGGGAGAGGCTTTTGAAATATAAAGGTATGTTGAGTATCGTTTAGGATACCCGTCTAAATTACCCTATAGCATTAAACTTTTAAAATAACAGGAAGGGAGTAAATTCTCCATTCCTGTTTTTATTACTTTTAAATCACTATTTTCCATGTTCCTATTATCTTATTAGTAGTATGCACCGTTACTTATAAATTCAACTTGCCAAGGTGTTCTTGGATCAACTTTAATAGAATACCTATATGATTTTTGACCGTGAACTCCTGCAATGTTGTATTTGATTTCTCCTTCTGCTTGTCCTTTAATACCTTTATAATATGTGTCTGCCCAATAATCTTTGGAGATTGTCGACCCTCTATTAACAGTGGCAAATGTAGTTGATACTATACTTTGGTAATCTTTGCTATCAGAAGTACTAAGATATTTCCCTCTTCTATCTGACCAGGATCTTACATTATCTATGTGCATTCTTATTGATGCTGAACCCCCCAGTCCCCACGTATAAGTTTTTTTGGCAGAATAATTAATCGGCCCTTGAGTAGTGGCGAAGATACCACTTTTATTTGCTGGTTCCACAGTTACTTCATACGTAACAGAGCTTCCGTCTTCAAAATCTATAGTCAAAGGCTCTCCTTCTTTTACTGCAAGACCATCTCCTGAATTTTTTCCAACTAGTTCACTTATTTTTTGTTTTTCTAATTTTTGATTAAAAGCATCAATATCTTGTTTATCTGATACTTCTGCACTGGCAGACATATTAAATAAAAAGAAAGTAGCAAATGTGACAGTAAAAACTAAAACCATTTTTTTAAAAAACTTCATAAAAACAAACCTCCTATTATTGGGAAAAGAATATATGTCCTCGCATTGATGCAGATTTCATGGAATTGACTTTCTCCCTCCTATATTTTAGTCTTAGTTCTAAGGTAGTTTAAATTTTTTGTATAATTAGAATATTACATTTTTAACCAGTTAATTGAAAGTGTTTTTAGTTAAATTAAGACTTTTTACCTACGAAATGTCTGATATAGAAACAAAAGGAGGGGAATTATGCTAGACACAGTGCGAATACTTTCTGTTATTTCTTTGTTTTTTCTTTTTGCTGTTATAGTGGTTCTTACAGCTATTCTTATCTATAAAAGATTTTTTAGAAAGTAATTTAACCTAGAATATGAAAGAGGGTGATTTTCAAGACTCTATACACACTGTTTTCATATCACCCAAATTTAATAGATAAAAGACATCAAGTTAGTATTACTTGGTGTCTTTTTTTGAGATTTTTAACGGAATACAGTTTATTTTAATAGAAGGAGGGATATTATTAGATGGTTACTGAAAAAGAATTCTTTGTAAATATCGCTTATTTAAAGGCATACAAACATGAACATAATTTAACAAACAGAGAATTAGCAAAGAGAATAGGCGTACACGAAAGCAGTATTAGTCGTATTCTGCGTAAGGAAAAAGGCATTGGAATGAAGTTTATAGCAGGGGTTATTTACAATGCTAGTGAATTAGATTTAGACAAATTATTAAAGGTTAATCACAAAGAAGTTGTATAGGCTAAACATTTTAAAATCCATAACATAAGGGAGAGTAGTCCATGTCGTTTTTTGTAATACAAGTGCAAACTAATTATGAAAAAAATGTTCAGAATACACTTACACACATACTGAACCAGAAACAAGTGAATATTGTTAAATCCATTTACGCATTAGATACAAATACATTGCTTGGTGGACAAGGAGTTGGTTCAGAAGGTATTAAAGCATATTTACAATCACAGCGATTGAGAAGTCACTTAAATAACATGAGATATGCTTATGCAAATATTGTTACAAAAACACAAGGAGATTTGAAAAAGGAATATAGAGGGTTCTTTATTGTTTGTCTACTAGTCTAATTCTATTAAAATTCAGCAACTTGTCTAGGACATTAGCAATAATGTGCGGTTGCAGTAGGGGATATGCCGGTACAACTTTAACTATAGGACATATAATTTAGTATAAATCGATACAAGTCTTGTAATGGATTTTAACCCATGAATTATTACGGAAAGCCGCACATTCCAGTAGGATGTGCGGTAAAAATGAACTGCACCCCTATATTATGGAGTACAGTTCATATCTAATAACATTTTTTACCTACAAGAGTAACCTGAAGCACAGTCTATCTCAATCCCTGACTCTATTAAACCTGTGAAGCTAGAATACTTATAAACATAATTATAATCTTTGATTCCTGCGAGTATCGTAGTACCTTTTACATTTTTATAATATCTTACTTTCTTTGCGTAAACGGTCGGAATCATTGAAGCTGTGATAGTAACAGCTGCACTGTAAATAAAAGCAGCTTTTCTTGACATTCCAAAACGAGAAGCCAACGCCGCCGAAACAATTCCTACTGTTATGGCAGTGTAATTGACCGAATTAGTGGTAGTATAAGAATATGACCAAGGTGTTAACGGATCAGTTGGGTCACCAAAAGGTTCTATTTCATCAAGTGCTGAAAAATTTGGTGTCGTTTCTACTGTCTCTGGTTTTATTACCTCGGTAGTTTTCTTTCCGTTTTCTTCCGTCACAACTTCAACGCCATTATCTAAAGGCTTAGTAAAATGTTTCTTTTCTAAAATGAATTCACCACTATCATTTTGCTTCTTGATATAACTAGTAACTTCTCCTGTGTTTGGGTTTACCTTCTCAATAACTTTATAAACCCCGTCATCTCTTTCCTGAATGTACTCCCATGAATTTTCTCCGGTATGCTTGATGTTCAACTTGTCGTCTGACTTAGTAGTAGATGTGGATTCTGCGTTGGAAGGTACCGAGTAAGAAATTACCAATGTTAACGCTAAAAGAATTGCGGTCACTCTCTGAAATTTCCTCAAAAAAAATTCCCCTTTCTACTATTTTTTTCTTTTGAAATTCTTTGGTGATGTAAATATATTACATGTAATACTCTATCAGAAAAACAATGTGAATAAAAGTAATTTTGGGAAAATTTTAAATAAATTTCGCGATATAATCATTTTGATTCAGATGTTACTAAAACTTCTATTTCTCCTTTTTCTTTATTTTTATTCCAACAAACGAGCCGACTGTAGCAATTAATATAACGGTTAAAACCATATTTCCCGTTAAATAATTTTGGTCTCGGAAGATATGAAGTAAAATTAAAGCAAGGATTCCCCCTAAACTGTAAATGAGTGCGTAAGAAACAATTTCTTTCACTTCGCCTTTCGACATATAGAAACCTCCTAAAATATTCATGTTAAATGAAATACTTTTAGATAACCATAACATAATTACTATTGGAATTCTTTATTTATAAGTGTGTATAATTTGTTTTTTTGGATTTTAAAGGAGTATTAATATATATTTTCTTCACCTATTGTACTTTTTGTATAATCAATAGCGTTACCTTCCTCGTATCCTTTTGCATGTTTGGAGTTACTGTTTATTGTCAAATAACCGTCAAATTAATTCACAAAGAAATCTCTTCAGCCACAATCAGTAGTATCCAATTCAGATCCAGTTTTATTTGGTGGGACAGCTGTATATTATTCTTCAATGTGATATGATAACGAATAATATTTTAAGGGAAGGGGCTAATCATGATTAAATATCCAACGCTAAAAAATAATGCAACCATTGGTGTAACAGCACCTTCTTCAGGTGTTGAATCTGAACTGCATGATATGTTCAAACAAGCGTGTAACCGAATGGAAGATCGAGGGTACCAGGTTGAATGTGGAGAAACCGTCTGGACGCAAGTAAAGGCGAAGTCTGCACCTGCTGAGGAACGTGCTGCTGAATTTAATAAAATGATTCAGGATGAAAGTATTGATATGATTATCCCGCCTTGGGGTGGCGAATTACTAATGGAGATACTTAACAAGTTAGATTTTAACGCCATTCCAGCTAAGTGGATTCTAGGATACTCTGATACGAGTGTTCTGCTCCTATCTATTACATTGAAAACAGGAATTGCTACAGCGCATGGTACTAACCTGGTAGATTTACGTGGTGATTATTCGGACGAGACCACTGCCATGTGGGAGAATGTTCTGTCATCAGAAGATGGGGATTCCATAGTTCAGCTATTCATCGGAAAAGTATCAAAAAGAGTGGGATCATGAGAATCCTTCTCCACATGTCTTTCACTTAACGGAAGAAACGGTGTGGAAAACGGTTAGTGATGAAGATGTTTCAGTAAAAGGCCGTTTGCTTGGTGGATGTATTGATGTAATAAGGCATCTTATCGGCACACCATATGGTAATGTTCGAGACTTTCAAAAGAATACAATCAGTGGTGAACCAATTCTATGGTATTTTGAAAACTGTGATATGCCGGCAACTGATTTAAAGTGAACACTGATTCAAATGAAGCTTGCTGGGTGGTTTGATAATTGCACAGGTGTCATGTTTGGACGAAGCAGTGCAAATCATCCGGTTGAGGGTTATCAGGTACAAGATGTTTATCAGGAGCTGGGATCTGAATTGGGCATTCCAATCATATACGATATTGATTGTGGCCATGTCCCACCTCAAATGACATTTATTAATGGCGCATATGCAAAAGTAAAGGTGGACAATGGAAAGGGTCTTGTAGAACAGTGGATGCTGTCCTAACTAAGCATAGAATAACAGGATATGAGAACACGAGAATGCTAAGGTTGGATTAGGAAAGGAGGGGGCGCACGTGGAAGGACTTCAACGTATGGCCGCAAGTATTGATTACATTGAAAAGAAACTGGAAGCGGAATTGCCTATTGAACATGTCGCTGCAGTTGCTTGTATGTCGAAGTTTCATTTTCAGCGAATGTTCCATATGTTAACGGGAGTAAATGTTGCAGAATATATTCGTAAACGCAGGCTAACGATGGTTGCACAAGAACTGATTCATTCGGAGAGAAGAGTTATTGCGTTGCATTTAAATATGGGTATGAAACGCCAGAGGCATTTTCAAAAGCATTCCGTAAAATACACGGAATAAGTCCATCTGCCGTTCGTAATCAGAATAAACAATTGAAGGCTTTCCCGCGTCTCTCATTTCAAATTCAATTAAAAGGTGATGAGGAAATGGATTACAGGATTGTGGAAAAGGAAGATTTTAGTATTGTTGGAAAGGGTATTCGTACGACAACAATTAATGGGGAAAACCTTCGCAGGATTCCAGCTTTTTGGGATGAGATTAATGGTAATGGTGTGTCAGATAAGCTGGAGAAAAGTTATGGTGCAAAGGTCATCTACGGTGCCTGCATGGAATTTGACAAAGAACAGGAAAAGTTAACCTATTTTATTGGGGTTGAGTCTGATAGGAAGTCATCCTTCGATTGGGAAGAAAAAGTAATACCTGCATCAACCTGGGCAGTTTTTCCGGTTATCGGTCCGATTCCTGATGCAATTCAAAAAGTCTGGGAGCGTATTTTTGCTGAATGGTTTCCAGCAACTGGGTATGAACACGCGGGTGGCCCAGAACTGGAGGTTTACCCTATCGACGGAGATATAACTGCTGAAGATCATCATTGTGAAGTTTGGGTTCCGATTGTAAAAAAATAATACGTTTAGTCTAACGGGTTCAGTTTTAGGGTAGAAAAAAATCATACTATCTGGGGGTACAAAATAAGTGTATTTAGTATTGCAAATCCGAGAAACAATCGAAGTGAATCCTCGTTCCGCTAAACAGCAGAAAAGATGCTCTCGGAAGGGTGAGACGGATCCTCGTTCCGTTAAAAGCAGAAAATCAGCCTATTTTGAGGTAGGAAATGACAAATAGTGGAACGAGGATCCGAACCCAAGCTTAAAATGAGGGTTTTTTAGGAAATAACGGAATGAGGATCCGCACAGTAAACTGGATCCTCATTCCGTTAAAAGTGGGTTATTCAACAACAGAGGCGAAATGTATGCTAATTATTATGTGGTTTCCCCCAAAACTGAACCCGTTACGTTAAGTCATGTATTTGGTCATGCTTAAAACCTACAAAACAGGAAATAGTAACAGTGAGGTGATATCATGCTGTTATCTATTCTAACAGAGGGTTACATCAGATTAGGTTTATCGATCATTGTTGCGATTATTCTTACTGTTATTCTAATTCGCTTCAGGGTTAAAAAGAACCCTGCTAAAAGTTCACTTGATATCCTTAAAGGACGTCAAAGCAAGGGTGAAATAACTGAAGAGGAATATCAGGATGCCCGTAAACAGCAGAAAAATGAATAAAAGCCTGTCACGCTTTGACTAATAAGAACAAAGCGTGACAGGTTTATTTATCTGCTTGCCAGCAGCAGTTCTCTAATTTCATCTGATTTTCCTTGATTAAACAAGTCGACAATTTTACTTCCAATGACTAAACCGTCACAGGCAGCAGCCAATTCGTGTGCTTTTTCAGAGGTGGAAACACCAAATCCAGCCAGCACGGGACTTTCTGTTGACTTTTTCAGCTTCTGTAAATAGGTTTTTACTTTGCTGTCATGTGTTGTTCGTGCCCCTGTCGTTCCAGTAACAGAAACAGCATAGAGGAACCCTTCCGTACGTTGCGTGATTTTTTCAATTCGTTCCGGAGGACTTGTCATAGCAACAAGGCGAATACATGAAATAGAATGTTTCTTTAAATAATCGATTATGATTGCTTCTTCTTCTAATGGCAGGTCTGGAATAATAACACCGTTAACACCAGCGCTTGCACAATCTTTAGCGAAATTTTCAACACCATATGCATAGATAGGATTTAAATAAGTCATGAGAATCACAGGAATTGATCGTCTTTCACGAAAGCGTTGCAGGGTTTCCAGGACACTGGTAAGCGTTGTTCCATTTTCAAGTGCTCGATTTCCAGCATCTTGAATAGTAGGTCCATCTGCTACCGGGTCTGAGAAGGGAATTCCAAGTTCAACAGCTGCTGCACCACATTCCTGCAGAAAATCCAATCGATCTTCCAATATATCCAGGCCGCCATCGCCAGCCATTATATATGGGATTAATATATTATCGCCTGCTTCCTGTTTTTCTTTTAGAGCTAAATCTAAGGTATTATTACTCATTTGGATTACCTCCTAGTACATCTTTTACTGATTCCACATCCTTGTCGCCACGACCGGATAAACAAATAACAATCGACTCTGTTGCTTTCATCTCTTTTGCAAGTTTCATGGAAAATGCAACAGCGTGGGCACTTTCCAAAGCAGGGATGATTCCTTCTGTTTGGGATAGGAACTTAAATGCGTCAATTGCTTCCTGATCCGTAATGGATGTATAGGTCACTCGGTCTGATTGGTGGAGGTGGCTGTGTTCTGGGCCAACTCCAGGGTAATCGAGTCCAGCAGAAATCGAATGTGCTTCTTCTATTTGACCATGTTCGTCTTGGAGCAAGTGAGACATAGTTCCGTGTAAGATACCAATACTGCCTGCAGTCAGTGTTGCAGCATGTTTGTTTGTTTCGATCCCACTTCCACCTGCTTCAACGCCATACATTTTGACACTTTCATCTTGGATAAATGGATAGAACATTCCCATTGCATTGCTTCCTCCACCAACACAGGCAATAACTGCATCAGGTAGATTTCCAGTTTCCGCATGGTACTGCTGTTTCGTTTCCTCGCCGATAACTGACTGGAAATCACGGACGATTTTCGGAAAAGGATGCGGCCCTACGACTGAACCGATAATATAGTGCGTATCTTCAACATTACTTACCCAGTAGCGTAATGCCTCATTAACAGCATCTTTAAGTGTTCCGCTTCCCTGTGATACGCTTTCGACTTTAGCGCCAAGCAATTCCATCCGGAAGACATTCAGTTTTTGTCGCTTAATGTCTTCTGCACCCATGAATACAACACATTCAAGGCCGAGGAGTGCGCAAACTGTAGCGGTAGCAACCCCATGCTGGCCGGCACCGGTTTCGGCAACAACTTTCTTTTTACCCATTCGAAGGGTTAATAACGCTTGACCGACGGTATTATTAATTTTATGTGCGCCTGTATGGTTGAGGTCTTCACGTTTTAGATAAATAGAAGGCCCGCCTAATTTTCGGGATAAATTTTTGGCATGATAAAGCGGCGTTTCACGTCCTACATAATTTTTGGAATAGTAATCTAGTTCTTTTAAAAAAGCAGGGTCCTTTATTGCTTCTTCATAGGATTCTTCCAATTCAAGGAGTGCTGGCATTAATAACTCGGGAACAAATCTCCCGCCGTAATTGCCGTATCTTCCTTTTTCATCTGGCATTGTATATGTTGTCATTGTTTTCATCCTTTCGCATTCCTGATAAATTGGTTTATTTTGGATAAATCCTTCTCTCCATTTGTTTCAACACCGCTTGATACGTCTACACCGGCTGGATTGGCAGTTGTAATTGCTGACTGCACGTTTTCAGGGTTAAGTCCACCTGCTAAAATAACTTTCGATAGGTTCAAGTTTTTTAATAGATTCCAATCAAATGTTGTTCCATTACCACCGCGGTTTGGCCCTTTGGGACTGTCAACCAGATAATAATCACTTGGATATGATTCTATTTCATTATTTCTCTCCGTAATCATCGGGAATGCTTTAATGACTGTATATGGAAGCTTTGCAGCGAACTCAGCTGTCTCATCACCATGAAGCTGTATAACATCTAATCCTACTTGCTCGGCAGTTTGTAAAATATTTCTTTCCGACTCGTTTACAAATACACCAACTTTTTTAACAGAAGAAGGGATAGCAGCACTAATCTGTGCAGCCTGTTCTGGTGTGATTTGTCGTTTACTTGATGCGAAAACAAATCCGATAAAATCAGCACCAGCGTTAACAGCCTCTTTGGCAGCTTCTACAGTTTTTATTCCACAGATTTTAACGAGCATTTGGTATACCTCCTTTTGTTAGGTGGATTTTCAAATCGTTGAAAAGTGCTGCTATGTTATTGGAACGCATTAATGTTTCACCTACGAGTATGGCGTTCACATCCTCTTTGCCGACTTGGATGACATCATCGCGCGATTTAATACCACTTTCACTGATTAGAATTGTATCTGGATTCCTCACCATCGATGCCAGTTGTTCTGTTGCAGACAAATCAACATCAAAGGTTTTTAAATTTCGATTATTAATTCCGATAATGGTCGCCCCAAGTTCCATGGCTTTAGTCATTTCGTTCGCATCATGAACTTCACAAAGCACTTCAAGCCCTTGATGTGTTGCATATTCAAATAGTTCATGAAGCTTATTATCTGAGAGTGCAGCGACGATTAAGAGAATTATAGAAGCACCTGCAGCTTTTGCATGATCAATTTGAATCGGATCAATCATAAAGTCTTTACAAAGTATAGGAAGATCAACTGCCTCGCGAACGTTTCGTAAATCTTCCATCGCCCCGTTGAAAAATGTTTCATCGGTAAGGACAGAAATCGCGCCAGCACCACATGATTCATATAACTTTGCTTGTTTTACCGGATCAACCGCCATATCAATTTCCCCCTTTGATGGGGAGGAGCGCTTAATTTCAGCAATAATATTCATTTGCTGTGTGTTATGAAAGGTATGTTCAATTTTCTTAATCGATTTGGCAGTCTCCGAAAATTTAGGGAGGAGCTTTTTTTTCAGCAACTCAACTTCTTTTTCCTTTTGACGGACAATTTTATCTAAAATAGTCATATTACATCGCCTCACTTGAAACTTTATTACTGTATTCCACTAGTCGTTGCAGTTTTTCCAATGCTGCTCCACTATCAATACTTTCCTTAGCCTTTGCAACACCCTCTTGAATGGATGATGCAGCACCATTTGCGAAAATTCCAAGACCGGCATTCAGAAGTATCGTATCGTAATAGGGACCTTGCTTTCCTTGTAATACCTGCAGTAAAATTTTTGCGTTATCCTTTGCGTCTCCGCCACGGATTTGCTGGTTATCATAGACAGGCAAGTTGACCTCAGATGGGTGCAGTGTAAATGAACTGATTTTTCCTTGATCCAGTAAGGTGATATGGTTCTCACCGGCTAGTGATGCTTCATCCATATGTCCAGCACCGTTTATCACAAGTGCGCGCTTTCTGCCTAATTTGTGCAGCGTTTCAGCAAGCATAGGCAGCATATCGCGACGATAAACGCCTAAAAGCTGTGAGTCTAAATCGACAGGATTTGTTAGTGGCCCAATTAGATTAAAAATCGTTGGTATTCGTAAATCCTTGCGTACTTTCATGAATCGCTTCATTCCCTGATGAACATGTGGAGCGAATAAAAAAGCGATGTTGTTATCGTGCAGCATTTCTTCTACATGTTGTTTTGAGAAGGATAATGAAACACCTAAATGTTCCAGTACGTCTGCACTTCCTGTCTTACTTGTAATACTGCGGTTACCATGCTTGGCAATGGTTACACCAGCACCGGCTATCACAAACGCTGCGGTCGTACTAATGTTAAAACTGTATGAGCGATCACCACCTGTACCGCAATTATCCATTACATTTGGAAGGGTATTTGTGGTTTGGTTTGACTCGGAACGAACAACTTCAACAAGTCCGGCGATTTCCTCTGGAGTTTCTCCTTTAGCTCGTAATGCTGTTAAGAACGAAGCGAGTTCACTTTCACTAACTTCATTTGAGAAACAGTATGCTGTGGCGTCTTTCATTTCCTCCAAATTGAGGTTTTCTTTATTTAATAATTTCTCAAGATAGTTTTTCATGACGAAACTCCTTTCCGATTATTTCTAAAAAGTTTTGAATCATCTTCATACCAGTTAATGTACCGATTGATTCAGGGTGAAACTGTATGCCATAGACTGGGTACTGTCTGTGTTTAATCGCCATAATTTCGTTGTCCTCTAAAGACTTGGCAACGACCTCTAATTCGTCTGGTAATGTTTGTTGGTTGATTACCAGCGAATGGTAACGCATGACTTCAAGCGGCTGTGTCAAATAATTAAACAATCCGTCGCCATTATGTGTGATTAAGGATGTTTTACCATGTTTGATTGTGTTTGCCTGTTTAATGGCAGCACCTAATGCGCGTGCGATTACTTGATGCCCTAAGCAAATACCCAGAATCGGTGTGTTTTTATGAAATTCTTTTACAACCTCTGTACAGATTCCAGCATCTTCTGGTACTCCGGGGCCAGGGGATATAATGATAACTTCCGGATTCATTTCAGAAATCTCTTCAATGGTAATCTGATCATTCCGACAAACTTTTACCTCAGCACCTTGGCTGGCAAAGTAATGAAAAATGTTATAGGTAAATGAATCATAGTTATCAATTAGTAAAATCATAGTTCGTCACCTCCATTAATGATCTTGCTTTATGCAATGTTTCGTTGTACTCGGTCTCAGGATCTGAGTCATAAACAATACCAGCACCGGCCTGCAGGTAGGCGTAATTATTTTTTACAACAAGTGATCGGATGGTTAGGGCAATGTTCATGTCATAATTAAAGCTGATGTAACCAACACCGCCTGCATATACACCACGCTTTAAAGTTTCTAAGTCATTAATTATCTGCATTGCCCGGATTTTTGGTGCCCCGGAAACTGTTCCAGCAGGCAAGCAGGATATCAAAGCATCAATACTCGAAAAACGGGAAGTTAATTTGCCGTGTACTTCAGATACCATGTGCATAACATGCTGATACTTTTCTACCGTCATATAAGTTGGAACAGAAATACTATTAATTTCACAAACCCGCCCAAGATCATTGCGGCTTAAATCAACTAACATCCGATGTTCGGAAATTTCCTTTTCGTCAGCAAGAAGTTCCTTGGTCAGTTCCTTGTCTTGATCCTTCGTTCTGCCGCGAGGGCGTGTTCCAGCGATTGGGTTTGTAATAATGTCCTGACCAGTTGTTTCAATAAGACTTTCCGGCGATGCTCCCAAAACGACATAATCATCAAAGTCGATGTAGAACATGTAAGGGGACGGGTTAGTCTTTCTCAACTTTCGGTAATACGAAAACGGATCACCATGTATGGTAGCCTTCATTCGTTGTGATAAGACAACTTGAAAGATATCGCCCTGGTTTATGTGTTCTTTAGCAATTTCGACATTACGCATAAATGTTTCTTTATCCATTTCAGGTTCGAATGTGATCTCTCCCTCAGTCGCTGGATCTGTTGTTTGATTTGGTAATAACGCTTTTTTTAATTCCTCTAGACGTTCATCTAATACAGATTCAGGCTGCTGTTCAAGGTTTGTGGCTACTAAGTAAACCGATTCATCACTGTGATCAAAAATAATAACATTCTTATAAAGCATTAAATGAATATCTGGCATTTCAATAGCATCAGGTAGATCATTGCCAATGTTTTCATAGGAACGGATTGAATCATATCCGATGTAACCAACAGCACCTCCGAAAAATGGAAATGGCAGATCCACATCCATTTTGGGCAACTGTTGTTTTAAAACGGATAGAGGATTTTCTGTTTGTTGTTCCTTTGTTTCTTGCCCATGATTGAAAATAGATGTTTCGTTTCCTTCTCCGATGATTTCCTGGTAAGGATCTGTGCCAATAAAGGAATATTTACCTTTCTCCTCATGTTGGAATGAACTCTCTAGAAGAAATTTCTTCGTTCCTTGAAGATTTTTGTATATTCCAATTGGGGTTAATGTGTCGGCGTTTTGTTTAATAAACTTATAATCGAGTGTTTGTGTTTTGGTTTCCATTTGTAAAACTCCTTTTAGGTTTCGATGTATGAAATAAAAAAAGTCCCCTGCAAAACACATATGGAATGTGCTTGCAGAGGACGATTGTGACCGCGGTGCCACCTCTATTGGAGATTGTGATGATTTCTCCATCTCATTCGGATACGGGAAAACTTAATATCCTATCCGTGTAACGGCGGAGCTCCGTGTTTCCCTACTGCCATTCAGGAAACCTCTCGTAAGTCCATTCGGCTATTATTCACGTACCGGTATCTCACCACCACCGGTTCTCTTAAACGCTGCAAAAAGCTTACTCCTCTTACTCGACGATTTATTATATATAGTTTTTTGAATACAAAAAGGTCCCCCATCCGAAAAGGACGAGGAACCGTGGTACCACCTTTATTAGCTGAAAAATCAGCTCTCTTTGGCAATATCAAGTAATGAATTACTTAATATTTGTCTCGTATAACGATGAGACATGGTCGCCAAAGCCTACTGACTTACAAGTTTCGGTTTGGAAGCTCAGAAGTCCATTCATCTATACGCGCACACTGACTTACACCAGCCGTCAGCTCTCTAAAGTGTTCATACAGATTACTAATCTTCGTCATTGCTAAGTCGATTTAAATTGTTGTTACTAATCATAGGGGAGTTTGTTGCTAATGTCAAGGTATTTTAAAAAAATTAAGTTTCCGTAGTCGAAAATACTTGATTGTTCTGACACCGCTGCGGAAATACACTACGCGCACCTTAGGGCAACGCTTCAGCTTCCTCGGAAGCAAAAATCGCTTCCTGCGGGATCTTCAGCTGTTGCTTCGACGAACAGGATGTCTAGTACCGGCGTTGGTCACAGGACGTGACCGGTTTTAGCCGGTGACCCGCAGGAGTCTCCGTGTATTTCCTGCGCTGGATTTTGCTTACTTTACCCTAAAGATTAACAAATATTTATTGTGATGGATAGATTTATTGCCTGAAAAAGCAAAAATATTTTAGAAAATTACCTTTTATTAAAATAGACTTTAAAATAACAGGTAAACACTTACTTTCTCAGTCTTCCATGGTGGAGAGCCTCGAAATCAACCTTGATAACGATGGTTAATAAGTCTTGGGGCGGATACATGAAATTTAGAAATAAACTATACTATTAGTTAGTGAGAGTCTAGGGGAGGAATCTTAAATGGATAAAGTAATTAGTGAGAATTGGAGTCTTGATTCCCTGTATGCAGGTGGAAAAGAATCAAGTGAATTAAATGGATTAATTTCGCAGTTAAAGCATGATATGAAAGGGCTTCAGGAAATTGTTCAAACGTTTGATCAATTTTCCTCTGAGCAAGATTTAATTGATTTTTTTCAACAAATCCAGGAATTCAAGCATGCGTCTCGTGAGCTAGATGAATTTCTGGTTTGTCTCTATGCAGTAAATGTTGGTGATCCAGATGTATCTAAATTAGTGGATGAAAGCGCAAAGCTTCAAGCTGATTATGAATCACTAAAAATTGATTTAGATGAAATCTTGGCTGGAATTTCAGAAGCCAAGTGGAAAAATTTAATGAATCACGACGAAGTAAAAGAATATCAATTTTACTTAGAAGAGCGCAAACAAAAAATGGACGATAAGTTACCAATAGAAATGGAGAAGATGATAAACAAGCTTTCCGTCAATGGGTTTATTGGCTGGGAGGATTATTATGAACAAATGATGGGTGCTCTGCGGTTCCCTGTTGATAAAGATGGTAAGCAAGAGGAAATCTCGTTTGGGCAAGCGGGAAGATACCTGTTTTCAAATGATCGATCTGTGCGGCAAAATATTGCGCGAAATATCGTTGAGGTATGTGAGGAACAAGCAGAATCCTTTGCAACAGTTTTAAACAGGATCAATGGGTTTCGGCTTGATGTCTATAAACAACGTGGCTGGGACAATGTGCTGAAGGAAGCGATGGAAGAAAATCGTATTAATGAACAAACAGTTCAAACAATGGTATCAGCAATAAATGACAATAGAGAAATCGCACATTCATTTTTTAAGCGGAAGGCCCAAGTTATGAATCTTGAAAAACTAGCCTGGTATGACACGGAGGGACCGAGCTTTACATCGGATAAGAAGATTTCTTATCAGGAAGCAGCAGACATTATTATTACCCAGTTTCATAAGTTCAGCTACAAGCTTGGTAAGTTTGCTGAGAAGGCGTTTCAAGAAGGCTGGATTGAAGCTGAAGATCGTATAGGTAAAACGCATGGCGGATTCTGTGCCTTTATGCCACTGAAAAAAGAAAGCCGAATTTTCCTAACCTTCACAGGTAGCTATCAGGACGTTGTGACAATTGCCCACGAGCTTGGACATGCTTACCATAATTTTATTTTGCAAGATGAGCCTGCTTTTACACAGGGAATAAGCACAAGTGTTGCGGAAACCGCATCGACCTTTGCGGAAAACCTAGTACTTGATGCTGCTATTGAGCGTGCATCAAGTGAAGAAGATAAATTACCCCTACTGGAAATGAAAATTTTAAATGGATTAAAATATCAGGTTACCGTCCCAGCTATGTTTGAATTTGAACAAAAGTTATATGAACAACGAATGCAAGGACCGCTGACAGCAAATGAGATTTCAAATTTAATGGAAGGCATGATAAAGAAAATTTATGGCGATGCTTTGGATGAAAATAATAAATATTTGTGGATGACTATTCCTCACTTTTTTCACACAGATTTAGCTTTCTACAACATCCCATACACCATTGGTTATCTATTCAGTAATGGTATCTATGCCATGGCAAAAGAACAAGGTAAACAATTTCCGGAACAATACGATGCCTTGCTGCAAAACTCTGGAAAAATGACAGTAGAGGATTTAGCAAGTCGATTCCTCAACAAGGATATTGGAGAGAAGGAATTTTGGGAAGCATCTCTGGAACCAACTATTGAAGCGGTAACTGAATATATGAAGCTGACAGAGAAAATGATATAAATTTTTAAAAAGCGGACAGTAAAATAGGGCGCTGTTCGTTTTTTAATTTTTCATCTGTTTCAAACAACCCTTTTTGTGCTATTTTAGATATATATGAATTTTTTCAAGGGAGTTCTGATGATGGCGAAGAAAAAAGTTGGTATTATATTTGGCGGAAAGTCGGCTGAACACGAAGTATCATTACAATCAGCTAAAAATATTGTTGATGCAATTGATA
This sequence comes from Virgibacillus sp., assembly GCA_041689365.1. Taxonomy (GTDB): domain Bacteria; phylum Bacillota; class Bacilli; order Bacillales; family Amphibacillaceae; genus Lentibacillus. The sequence continues at coordinate 13,927 of JBDNGJ010000253.1, read as the reverse complement.
AAAATAAATATGATGTTGTTCTTATCGGGATTGATAAACAAGGTAAATGGCATATAAATGATCAATCTTCATACTTAATTAATGCTGAAAACCCGAAATTAATTCAGTTAAATAAATCAAACGATACGATAGCAATAGTGCCTGGGGAGACCGATAATCAAATGATACATGCAGCAAATGCAGGTGCGTTGGACCAGCTTGATGTTGTGTTCCCGATTGTGCATGGCACATTAGGAGAAGACGGCAGCTTGCAGGGAATGATGCGGATTGCAAACCTCCCATATGTCGGTTCGAACGTCTTAGGGTCATCTGTTTGTATGGATAAAGATATTGCGAAACGTTTGCTGAAAGAAGCGGGTATTAATGTTGCAAATGGTTTAGCTTTTTCAAGCGCAAAAAAAGATAAGATTAATTACGACGAAATAAAAGAGCAAATTGGAACACCAATGTTCATAAAGCCAGCAAATCAAGGCTCTTCGGTTGGTGTTAGTAAAGTTTCATCGAAGGAAGAATTTTATAAAGCGGTTGGCGAGGCATTTCAATATGACCATAAACTTATTGTCGAAGAGAGTCTTGTAGGGCGTGAAATAGAATGTGCTGTATTAGGGAATGAACATCCTAAAGCATCAGTGCCAGGTGAAATATTGCCACAAACGGAATTTTACTCCTATGAGTCAAAGTATATTGATGAAAGCGGAGCAAAGCTGGAAATACCAGCAGATCTATCAGACGAAATGGTTGCAAAAGTGCAGAAGGCAGCTGTTGAAGTGTTTGAAACACTTGAGTGTGAAGGCTTAGCCCGTGTTGATTTCTTTTTAACTGAGGACGGAGAAGTGTATGTAAACGAGGTTAACACATTACCTGGATTTACTCGAATCAGCATGTACCCGAAGCTGTGGGAAATTAGTGGGGTTTCCTATCCGGAATTGATTACTCAATTGATCGAGCTAGCTATTGATCGTCATCAGAAAAACAGTATGCTGAGAAGCGCTGTATGGGATGAGGAATAAGGAACAGGATAGGCCGCTGGGTTACAGTTGTAACTTTAGCGGCCTTTATTATTAAATTAAGTGTGAATATATCGACCGGGAAACGAGGATATCAACCTGGGAAAGGGTTTATCGACCGGAAAACGAGGATATCAACTTGAGAATGAGTTTATCGACTGGAAAATGAATATATCAACTTGAGAATGAGTTTATCAACTGGAAAACGAATATATCAACCTAGGAAAGAGTTTATCGACCGGAGAACGAGGATATCAACCTGGGAAAGAGTTTATCGACCGGAAAACGAGGATATCAACCTTGTAATGAGCTTATCGACCGGAAAACGAGGATATCAACCTTGAAATGAGTTTATCGACTGGAAAACGAGGATATCAACTTGAGAATGAGTTTATCGACCGGAAAACGAATATATCAACTTGAGAATGAGTTTATCAACTGGAAAACGAATATATCAACCTAGGAAAGAGTTTATCGACTGGAAAATGAGGATATCAACCTGGGAAAGAGTTTATCGACCGGAAAACGAGGATTTCAACCTAGGAATGAGTTTATGGACCGGAAAACGAATATATCAACTTGAGAATGAGTTTATCGACCGGAAAATGAGGATATCAACCTAGGAAAGAGTTTATGGACCGGAAAACGAATATATCAACTTGGTAATGAGTTTATCGACCGGAAAATAAATATATCGACCACAAAACATCAACATACACCGCAATACATCACAAAAAAAGGGTGTCATTTAAGCCTCTGCTTAAGTGACACCTTTTCATGCTACCCTTTAAACGTTGAGAATTTCTCGCTAACTGGTACTCTACCTTTTTTAATAGGCATTTCATCAAAGTACCCAAGATGGATGAACCCTACTATTTTCTCAGCCTCACCAACATCGAGGATTTCTTTTACTTTTGGATCATAAATGTGTGGATTGGTTTTCCATACGACGCCAAGCTGTTGTTCCCATGCAAGCAGCCAAAAGTTTTGAATCATGGATGCTGTTGCTCCAAAGTTTTCATCCCATTGCTTCTGATTATCGGGTACATCCATCACAACTATTAAGAATGCATTCGGTTCATTCAGGTACTCTCGGCGATTTTCCTGCTTTTCCTCTGGATATGTGGCAGCAACTTTATCGGCAAAAGTTTCTTTTTGCTCTGGTCCAACAAAAATAAAGCGCCACGGCTGGCGATTACCATGAGTTGGTGCCCATGTTGCATCATCCAGTAAGTTCATCACCGTTTCCTCTGTTACAGGTTTATCATTATAACCCTTTTTAACAGCACGGCGTTCGCGGATAATTGTTGCAAGTGCTGTCGATTTTTTTGTTTGTTCCATTTGATGTCCTCCTCGTTGTTCCCTCTATAAAACTATATGCGATCAACTGATAATTATTTTCAACTAAATTGTAGCCGATGAGACAGTAAAAATCAATGGACTAAAAAAACATAGCGATGTGTGATGTTTATCACATTACCTAATGGTGATATTGGTTACACTGTAGGCAAGACTTAATTAAAATAATGAAAGGTTGTGTCGGAGTGCAACTTATTACAGTAAATCATGAGCTTACGAAGCCTGTTGAGGGGAAAAAGGTTTTTGATGAGGATAACCGTGAGATTATGCACATCAAATTAAAAGCTGGTGAAGAAATTAAAGAGCACGACTCACCTAAACACGTGTTTATATTTGTTAAAAAAGGTGAGGTTGAATTCACGCTTAACAATGAGGGTTATACGATTAATCAGGAAACGATATTGCGTATGGAACCATATGAGCGCCATGCATTAAAAGCTCTAAGTGACGTAGCCATCCTTGTTATGAAATGTTAGTTTAATTCGGATTAAGGCCTTTGGCAGGTTGGGGTGAAAAGTTGCTGGATGAACAGTTGGAAGGGAAAAGAGCTATCATTGATCTACGTGAGCGAATTCTAAACGGAGAACATCCGCGTAACGAGGTGTTTAATTATGTAAAGCAAGCCCCTCTTGGGATGATAATTGAGGTACACGTACCACATGAAGCGCAGCCTCTAGTCGAGGGAATGGAGAGTTTTGGTCTAAATGTGATTACTGATCAGCTAGAGATTGGACATTATCGATTAATGACAGTAAAGTTAGGTTAAATATAATGAAGAGGCAGTTATCTTATGATGGAGATAGCTGCTTTCATAATATGCGAGGAGGTTATAATATGGATAAATTTATGGAACGAGCAGTGGAGTTAGCTTCAGATAATGTTCGCAATGGTGGTGAACCTTTTGGTGCAGTCCTGGTGAAAAACAATAACCTGGTTGAAGAAGGGGTCAATGAATTACATAAACGCTTTGATATTACTGCACATGCAGAAATACAGGCGATGCGAAAAGCTCAGAAGAAAATGCATACACATGTTTTACAGGGCTATACCATGTACGCGAGTGGAGAGCCGTGTCCGATGTGTATGACAGCAATGTATTTTGCCGGGATTGAAACAATATATTATTGTGCTACAGCTGAGGATGCAGCCGAAGTAGGGTTAGGAAAGTCAGAGTTTGTTTATGAAGAATTAAAAAAACCAAAGGCTGAACGCCAGATCCGTATGGTGCATATGCCGTTAGAAGAAGCGCAGGAAAATCCGATGAAATTGTATAAAGAAGACAAAGCGTAATTTGACACAGTGGCACCACATCCGTATGATAAAAGAAAGATTAACCAAAGGAGGACCTACCCGACAATGAAGTAAACCCACGTTTTTTCCAATCAAGTTTGAATAACTTCAAACGAGCGTTTCTGTCTGAATGAAACGAATGGGATACGTATGTACTTTTACCGGGTAGCAGTCATAATAAAAAAATTTTCCGTGAATCGGTATATCCATATTTCCATCGTAATCATTCACAGGCAGATTCCTGTGTTTTTTTATTATGGGGGTATGGATATGTTTGTTTTTAAGGCGAAAGGTCTTAGCAAGGAATGGAACGGCAACGTAATTTTTCAAAACATCGATATTGAGCTGCGACATGGTGAACATGTGGCGTTATTTGGGCGGAATGGATCAGGTAAAACATCGCTTCTGAATGGATTGCTCGAAAAAACAGCATTTGACTCAGGGTCTATTCAACGATTTATTCCGTCTGATTATTGGGGTGTGCTTGAACAAGATCCATCTGTTGATTCAAACCTAACGACCCTGGAATTTGTCCAAAGTGCTGCTGGGAAGGTTTATCACCTGAAAAAAGAACTCGAGCATGTGCAAACGCAACCCGAAATTAATATGGAAAAATATACCGAAATCTATAATGAATTCATAGGACTCGATGGATATAATTTGGAACCTAAGGCAGAAACTGCACTGCAACAAGTTAAACTAACTTCGGAAGTGTGGGGAAGTTCGTATGACCAGTTAAGTGGTGGTCAAAAAACGAGGGCTCAGCTTGCCCGCCTTATTTTGCAAAATCCGGAATGTATTATCATGGATGAACCGACAAATCACTTGGATAAAGAAACGATTGAATGGCTGGAAGAATGGCTTGTGAATTATAAAGGTGCTGTGTTGTTCGTTTCCCACGATCGTTTATTTCTGGACCGAACAGCACATGCAATTTATGAACTGAATGCAAATGAATGCAAACGATATGAGGGAGGTTATTCTGCATACCGTGAACAAAAAGAAGTTGAGCGACGTACACAGGAATCAACTTATCGTAAGCAAGAACAGAAAAAAGAAGATCTACTAAAGACGATTCGAAACTACCAGCAATGGTTTCAGCAGGCTCATAAAGCAGCTGGACAAAATGACTTCGCGCGTTCAAAAGCAAAGAAAAACGTATCACGGTTCAAGGCGAAAGAAAAGGAACTGGAACGATTGGAAAATAATAAAGTGCAGAAACCCCAAGCTGGTAAAAAATTAAATGTAAAGCTGGAAGACAGTACTTTTTCGGCAAGAAGATTGCTGCAAATAGAGAATCTATCTTTTTCCTACGATAAGGAAAAGATGCTCTTTACCAACTTAAACACCTCTATATACAGGGGCGACCGTATTGGGGTGATAGGTCCGAATGGCTCTGGAAAATCGACGTTATTAAAGCTTATTACAGGTCATCTTACTGCCGAGAAGGGTGGTATAAGGCTAAATCCCCAAACGAAGACCGGCTATTTCGCACAGGAACTGGAAAATCTGGATGAACAAAAGACGATTCTGGATAGTATGCTTGAATTGCCAGGGATGACGCAAACTGATGCAAGAACGATTCTGGGTTGTTTCTTATTTTCAAGGGAATCTGTTTTTAAGCAAATTTCAACCTTGAGCATGGGAGAGAAATGCCGCATAGCCTTTCTCAATCTTTATTTCAGCAACGCCAATCTGCTAGTGTTGGATGAGCCAACAAACTTCCTGGATGTGGATACGAAGGAAGTTATCGAGGATGTTTTACAAGCATCTCCAGGAGCGCTTGTCATTGTTTCCCACGACCGTTATCTAATTAAAAAGACCTCAAATCGTATTATCGAACTGAGAGGTCAGGGAATGATTGACTATGTTGGAACCTATGAAGAATTTCTAGAACACGAAAATAGTGCTACTGAAAGTAATCTGAGCAACGATAATGAAATTCGAGAACTTAAACTTAAACTGACCCAACTAATGAGTATGGAAGCAGAAGACGAACAGGAAAAAGAGGAAATTCTCTATGAAATTAAAAAAGTTCAGAAAATGCTCCATGATAAAGCGTGATTTCATGATAATATAGTGCTAAAGATAGTTTCAGGGGGATATTATGTTAAAGAAACTTTATTACACATCGGAAATAATGACCGCAACTATTATTGGCTCTGCTATCATGTTATTATTCTATATCGTTGAAAACATTATGGGGAATGATGTTCAGCCAAACACACTAATAACAAAATCTATAATTGTGGTAGTACTCTATTTTATCGTTTACTTTATTGCGTTTTTCTTTTTAGTAAATCCGTTTTATGATTTTCTGAAAGGAAAGCTTAGCAGCCAGCTTACAGCAATTATTATTCTCATCATCGCGAATTTAATATTATTCGCTGGTTTGTATGTGGATACATCCCAGACACTACTGGAAGTTATTATAGATAACTATCGTTTATTTTTAGCAACGAATCTATCGATCATTTTCTTTTCCTTCAAAAAATCGTCATAGAAAGTGAGGCATAATAATGAACAAATTCATCGAACAAGCATTACATGCGGCAGGTGACTTTTCGACACTAAAGCAGGTTAAGCAAATATTCGGTGGATCAATTAATGAAAGCTTTTTTGTTGAAACAAATGAACGAAAATATTTTATTAAATATCATACGGATGCGCCGGATCGTTTTTTTGAGCTGGAAGCGAAAGGTCTTCGTTTAATCAGGGAAACAAATTCGATTTCTGTTCCTGAAGTGCTGGCATATTCTGATGAAAAAAATAATGCGTTTCTTGTAATGGATTGGGTTGAAGGACGAAAGTCGCAGGATACAGAAGCAAAGCTAGGTGACCGGATAGCAAAGATGCATCAGACCTTTGGCAATCAGCATGGCTTTCCGGATGATACATTCATTGGCGTGCTGCCACAGCCGAATGGATTATTTTCAAGCTGGCTGGAATATTACCGGGATAGCAGACTTTCCGCCCAACTGACGCAAGGGATTGAGCGAAACAGTATTACGGGAAATCGGCGACTCCGAATGGAAAAATTACTGTTGAATCTGGAAAAATGGATACCTGATGATGTTGATCCATCTTATTTACATGGAGATTTGTGGGGTGGAAATTGGCTTGTAGGTGCAGGGGGCAATCCATATGTGATTGATCCGTCATTCTTGTATGGAGACCGCCATTTTGAACTTGCTTTTACGGAACTATTTGGTGGCTATTCCAGGGATTTTTATCAAGCCTATGTAGAACGTTTTCCTTTGAGGGGTGATTACGAAGATATTAAAGACTTATACCAGCTCTACTATCTGCTTGTTCATTTAAATATTTTTGGAGAGTCTTATGGTCGCCCAGTGGATACAATTCTGAAACGATATGTAGGAAAATAGACACAAATCTGTTACAAAGTTATGGCTAAATGTGTGGAAAGTCACAGTCTTGGTATAGTTGGATTGTATATGATGGTAATACACGATGTTCTACTGGCGGGGGGCAATTAAAATGACATTTTATGAGTTGCTTGTTTTTATCCATGTTTTCTCAGCGATATTAGGTATGGGCCCAGGGTTTGTGATGATTTATATTGTGACTAAAGCAACAACAATGACTGAATTGAAGCATGCTTACATAATACGTAACCGACTGCATATCTTTGTAATGGTCGGTGGAACGCTGCTACTGATAACCGGCTTGTTGATGGGGTATCTGCATCCATATTTATTTGAACAAGGCTGGTATGTAACCAGTTTAATATTGTATTTAATAGCATTAGGATTTGGCCCTACTGTTTTATCACCAAGATCCAAGCCAGTTAAGGCGATGTTGAAGGAACACAATGGTGATGAAATCCCAGCTGAATACTTCATACTTTCCAAAAAACTGTTTTTCTTCGAGCGCATTGAAAATGTTATTTTTTTAATCGTAATTGCCTTAATGATATTGAAGCCTTTTTAATGGGGATAAAACGCTTTGCCAAAACAATTGGCAGAGCTATTTTATTATTTAAAAATAAAAAAGTGGGACCTATTCCACTTTTTAATCGTCTAAAGAAATATTAACTAAAAAGCAGGTGTTAAATTTTGGAGCAAAGGGATAGGGATACCGAGATTTTAGAAAAATCCAGGGAAGAAATCATATATTATATTATCGATTTTTATGGGGAAGAAATGAAGCGGTTAATTTTCACCTATGTTAAAAACCATGCACAAACGGATGATATTTTTCAAGAGTTTTTAATCAAGACGTATAAAAAATTGGCTGGTTTTAATTCAAATTCCGCTTTGAAAACATGGCTATATCGAATCGCCATTAATACTTGCAAAGATTACTTGCGTTCTCCTATCCACCGATTTTTACAGTATAACGAATCTATGAAATCAATTAAGAAACAAAAATCTGCAGAACAAATATCACTAGAGAAAGAGAGGCAACAAACGATTATCCAGACGATTTTATCGCTCCCTATCAAATATCGAGAAGTAATTACTCTAATGTACTATAAGCATTTAAGTATTAAAGAAATTAGTCAATCGTTAGGAATCAATGAATCAACCGTCAAGACTAGGATCATGCGTGGGAAAAGGAAACTAAGAACAAAGTTGGAGGGCTATGATGTTGAATAAACAGGATACCAATCTGGAAAAAGAATTTGACAACTATATCGGACCTGCCCCTTTGTTAACAGAGACAGACAAAGAAAAATTTAATGAATGGCTGCAACATTCAAGCAAATCTAAATGGAAAAAGCATTTAATACCCAGGTTAACAACAATAATCCTTTTCATAGGATTTGCAGTTTTATTATTTTCAATGATTGATTCACAAGATAATAATCAGATAGAACAATTAACATCAGAGTACCCTAGTGATGTAAAAGAAAAAATTGCGGAACTACCGGAAAGTGTTCAAGAAAATATTGTTGTTCCTTCAAAATTACCTTCAGAAAGTTATAATGTTCAATTTACGTATATGAGCGAACCAATGAATGACCCAAACGGCAGAATTGTACAGACAAGTTTTTTATATATCGGTGACAATCCGAGTTATCATCTTATACTCACAACTTGGTATGGTAATGCCATTACTAAAAACAGTAAGACATATGATAAGGTAACACTAGATAACGGAATTGTGGCAAAAATTACAGGGGAAAAGGCATTGAAATGGAAAAATGACAAGGGACATCTCCATGAGTTATCTATAATGGAGCCTCCTGATGCTTCTGAGTCCCAATTTTCTATTGACGATATAGTAAATATTGCAAACTCAATCCAATAAAATCCAAGCGAACCGTTATGTCTTAAAAATGAAAGGGGTGACTTAGAACATGTATATTGTAATTGGCATTTCTCTCATAGTCCTTATAATACTTTTAGTAGTGATTGATAAATTTGCCACTTTTTCGGAGTTCATGAGCAGCTTTAAAAAGGGAACATTTCCAAAGCTCATTATCGGGCTTTCTATTGCTGCTGTATTATCTGTTTCATATGGTATTTATCATGAAATTACCTACCAGCCACCTTATCTTGATATTCAAGTAAATGGCAGTAATTATACGGTGTTTGGAGATATCGGTGAAATTGGATATTATGCTGATAGTCTGGTAACTAAAGACCAGGAATCTAACATTCATTTAGTTTCTTGGAGTAACTTAAATTTAAAAAACGATAGCAGAATTACCGTAGAATATCCATCTGGTAAAGAAGAAACCTGGAATCCGTCCGTTTCGTTAGTTGAAGGTACATCCCAAAATTTGAAAGATGAATATGAAATCAAAGAAATATATGAACTTGAACCTTATTCCTTTAATGAATCAGGCGAAGTGAGTTTAACGATTGAAGATGACAGGGAATTTTCAATTGATGTGAAGTAATAATTTAATAAGCCAAAGCGCAACCAAGACTATATGGATGCGCTTTGGCTTTTAACTATGCTGTTTTTTCTACGTTCTTTTTCAGTAATCCGGCAAGTAGTGCTGTTACTACTGTTCCTATAATAATTGCTACTAGATATAATAGAATTTTACTAGCTCCACCATCGACAAGACCGATTACAAATATCCCGCCGTGTGGTGCGCGTAAGGCGATATCAAACATCATTGTCAGGGCGCCAGTTACTGCGGAACCTGCCATGATGGATGGAATAACACGTGCAGGGTCAGCTGCAGCAAATGGGATAACACCTTCTGTGATAAAGGATGCACCTAGAGCATATGCTGTTTTTCCTGCTTCACGTTCTGTTTTTGTGAACCTATTTTTAAATAATGTTGTTGCAAGTGCCATACCTAGAGGTGGTACCATACCGGCAGCCATTACTGTGGCAATAAACGTATAGTTTTGTGCGTCCAGCATGGCAATGCCGAATGTGTACGCAGCTTTGTTAACTGGCCCACCCATATCGAATGCCATCATAGCGCCTAAAATAAGTCCGAGCAGGATTTGGTTAGACCCACCCATACCTTCTAAAAATGATGAAAGTCCTGTATATATTTTTGTTAATGGCGGATTAATCATCATCATGATCAACCCAGTTATTGCGATACTGAATAACGGGTAAAATAAGACTGGCTTTAGACCTTCCAGTGATTCTGGTAAGCCTGCAAATGCCTTTTTAATTAGTAATGTTACATAACCTGCTAAGAAACCTGCAATTAAACCACCAAGAAAACCAGAGCCACCACCAGCACCTTCAGCGCCAGTGACTGTAACTGCTATCAAACCACCAACCATTCCCGGTGCAAACCCTGGCCGGTCAGCAATGCTGGATGCAATAAAACCAGCTAACACAGGAACCATCAGGAAGAATGCTTTTCCACCGCCGATGGTATTAAGCATATTAGCAAACTCGTTATCTGATTCGATACCCCAGAAAAATGAAATGGCTATTAAAATACCACCACCAACAACAAATGGAAGCATGTTGGAAACACCATTCATTAAGTGTTTGTAAAAGCCGCTACGTCCTTCTTTTTCACTACTTCCTGAATCTGATTTTTCAGCATGATATATAGGTGCGTCGTTATTTACTGCACGCTGCAATAAGTCAGTTGCTTCATGAATCGCCTTTCCAACACCGGTCTCAATAACCGGCTTTCCATCGAATCGCTCCATTTCGACCTTTGTATCGGCAGCAACAATAATGGTGTCGGCTTCTTCAATATCTTTGTTTGTCAGGTGATTTTTTACGCCACCAGATCCATTTGTTTCTACTTTAATGGAAATACCCATTTCTTTGGCTGTTTCTGACAATTTCTCAGCTGCCATATATGTGTGCGCAATACCTGTTGGACAGGCTGTTACGGCGAGAATTTTTTGTGATGCTTCTGCCTGTTCTGCTGGCTCTTCTTCAGCATCCACTTCTGCTTCTTTATCAGTTACGGCTTGTAGGACCTCTTCTTTTGTAGTTGCGTCAAGAATCTTCTTACGGAATTTTTCGTCCATTAAAAAGGTTGATAAGCGGGATAGAGCTTCCAAATGATCGTTATTTGCTCCTTCACTTGCAGCGATCATAAAAAATAAATGTGCTGGCTGGCCATCGAGTGATTCATAATCAATACCACCTGGAGATCGGCCAAATGCAATTGCAGGATTTTTTACTGCAACGGATTTGGCATGTGGAATGGCAATACCTTCACCAATTCCTGTAGTGCTTTGTGATTCCCGTTCCAGAATTCCTTTTGTAAAGGCATCTTTGTCATTTAGATTACCTGCTTGATCAAGCTGCCCAATTAATTCCGTAAGTACTTCCTGCTTGGAACCTGCCTCTAAATCAAGAATAATCGTTTCCTTTTTTAACAGTTCTGTAATTTTCATATTTTCACATCCTATTCATTGAATGAGTTAATTTTTACTTGGCTTACGAGGGATTCGACATCTTCTTTCCTGCATAAATCTGTCTTAAATGCTGTCGCACTTCCGCTTGCTACCCCATAACGAAATGCTTCTTGGGGATCGTTGGTTTCTATAAAAGATGAAATAAAGCCAGATACTAATGAGTCACCGGAACCTACCGTATTAACGACACTTCCCTTAGGAGCTATAGCTTCAAGTGCGAGTTCTTTTGTGACAAGTATTGCGCCATCACCACCTAACGAGACAATGACATTTTGTACGCCTCTATCTGCAAGTTTTTTTGCATAATAGAAGGCATCCTGCTTGCTTGAAATACTTGTATCAAATAAGCCTCCAAGTTCTTGCTGATTTGGTTTGATTAGAAAAGGGTTTGTCTGTATTAAATCTTTTAAAGCTGGACCAGATGTGTCGAGTACAAAGCGAGCACCTTTTTCATCACATACTTTTGAAATTGCTTGGTAAAATGATTGCGGTATGGAATCAGGAAGGCTCCCCGCTAGTATAAACCAATCATTTTGCTGTAATGTTTGTATCTTGTAAAGTAATTCTTGCTGCTGCTCCTGGTTAATGGTTGGTCCAGGGCCGTTTAACTCTGTTTCCTGCTCGGACTTCACTTTGACATTAATCCGGGTGATTTCATGTGTATCGATAAATGCTGTCTCGATGCCTTCCTGCTGTAGAAATTGTTTAATAAAATCCCCGGTGAATCCACCTGCGAATCCTAATGCTACACTTTTCACCTGAAGTCTCTGCAAAACTCTGGATACATTAATTCCTTTTCCACCCGGATAGTAGTAAACCTCGCTTGAACGATTTAATTTTCCAGGTTTAAACGCTGGAAGGTATGTTGTGTAATCAATTGATGGTGTAATTGTGCATGTGTAGATCATGATGATAGCCCCTTTACGGTGGTGATTTTTGCCAGTTTAGCTAAATCTTCTTCATTGATGTCACTTGTAATGATTTCTGCATCCTGCAATTCGCATATTTTAGCAAAACTTACTTTGTTATGCTTCGAGTGGTCTGCTAACACATAGGTGTTTTTTGCGAGTGTAAATGCAGTATGTTTAATACTTGCTTCTTCTGGATCCGGTGTTGTATAGCCATAATCCTCGTGGAAGCCATTTACGCCTAAAAAGCATTTATCAAATCGGTAACTTTTTAGTGATTGTATAGTTTGTGGTCCAATTAGTGCACTGGTTTTTACTTTTATAAATCCTCCAGTTAAATACGTTTGGATTCCATGTTCAATTAATGAATCAAGGTGTGTAAGTCCGTTTGTAACAACGACTACTTCTTTATCTTGCAAAAATGGAATTAATTGCAGTGTCGTTGTCCCTGCATCAAGAAAAATGCAATCTCCTTTTTTCACTAGTGAAGCAGCATATTTGGCTATATTTATTTTTTCCTGAAGGTTTTTGGCTGATTTTTCCGATATACTGTATTCCTGCAGTTTCCGTTCACTTAAAGTAGCTCCGCCATGGATGCGTTCCAGTTTATCTAATTTTTCCAGGTCTGTCAGATCACGGCGTATTGTCGATTGAGAAGCTGAAGTTGCCTCAGAAATGTCCTGGATTGTGATAGTTTGTTTCTCTTTTAATAAATTTAAAATAATTTCATGGCGTTCGGTAGTCAGCATCTATTCACCACCTAATATTTTGATACTTTTAGTATAAAGGAAACGTTTTCATAATTCAATCATAAAAATTCAAAAACAACCAAAAGTAATCATTTTTTTAATAGTATGCGGTCACATGTTTAAAAATTCCATAAATCGGTTATTATCAATTAAAGTATATTATTTTAAAAGAAAGGAGGACTTAAAATGCGCAATGTATGTTTAGAAGATATTTTCTTACACCCGATCACCCAAAAAAGCCTCGAGCGTTCAGGTACTGCACATGCGATTGCTGTTGCAGAATATGCTTATATGTTTGCCAAAAGATATGATGTTAATCCAGACCATGCAACAAAGGCAGCACTCTTACATGATATTGGACATTATACGTGGTATCGTGATGGGGAATGGGATTATGAGCTATACAAGGAAAGTGATATTCATGCATTGAACTACCCGCCACTTATCGACCTTACGATCCGATTGAAGTGGGGGATTCCTAAGAACACCGGCGTAACCGCCCGTTATGGATTAGGCTATCCCCGCAGTTCCTGCGGTTAGAAGTCTTATCGCTTCGTTTTTAAGGTTTAATCCTGCGTTGATATCCCGATGGTGATGTGCACCACATACACAGGTCCACTCACGCACACGCAGGTCTTTAACAGCTTTGTTTTGATAGCCACAACACGAACACAGCTGCGAACTGGGAAAGGTTTTACTCACTTCCACCACAGTCTTGCCGTACCATTTAGCTTTATATGTCAACATGACCTTGAATTGATACCAGGACACATCAGCAATGGATG
>JBDNGJ010000252.1:0-18610 GCA_041689365.1 Virgibacillus sp. | reverse complement strand
TCTGCCTTCCCAAGTACACGAATTTCGGAGCTCAATCCCTTCAACCTATTGGCTTACGGCCCATTACCTAGCTGTCTACGCTTAAAGGCAGCGTGTTACCACCTGCCCTCCAAGACTCGCTACGAGTGAATGGCTAATTCTTGCTCGACGGGAATCCCACCCGCTATATATTACGACCTATGTTCGGTCGCTCCAGGAGTCTACGTGTATTTCCCCCGCTGTGGACTCGAGTAGGAATCTATAGAATAAATGTGTGACTGTTACACTAGTCCGGGTGAGCGGAGGGCAGTGACTCCTGCGGGAATAGCACGGTCCGAAGACCCCGCAGAGCGGTTTTCTCGAGGAGGCTAAGGTCGTGCCCGCGGAAAGCATCCGCCCGTAGCGACCCCGGACGGTGAGACGAGAGTTTGTAGAGATTATTCTAGCAGCTACGTTGCATTTTATATCTTATGTGTACAAAAGACTTCTATCAATGTTGTTTAGAAAACTTGGCATTCGTTAAAGGGATTCTTATGAAAGCGTATTTTGCTTTCTTAGAACCCCTTATACTCTGGAGTGCAAGCCCTAATATAGATAAGCCTTAGTTGCACTTATGCAGTAAGAAAGGATATAATACTTTTGTTAACTGCCAAGTCAACAATAAAAAACGTTCTGAGTTTATCAATGATAGCCATTTGAGCTTATTCTATAGATGTTAAAGTTGAGTATCTACTAACAACAAATAAATCCGAACCAATTCGAAATATATTTCAGGAATTTCGAATTATAGTTCGGATTTTACTTTGACTAAAACACTTTTGTCCCAGGCTCTTTCTATACTATTCTTTTTTGGATAGGGCTATTGCCTTTTTCACATCCTTAAGTGAGCTTGAACGACCATACATTAAGACCCCGCCTTTATAAACCCTTGCACCAATGGCAGCAAAGAGTAAAATTGTTGCTATTAGGATGCCTATGGATAACGCGACTTCCCAAATCGGAATATCAAGCATGCCAACACGCAGAAACATGAGCATCGGTGCGAAAAAAGGAATATACGAAGTTACCGTGACAAATGATGAATCCGGTGCTTCAAGTCCAAACATAGCAATGAAAAATGCAATCATAACCAGGAATATCATTGGCATTATCATTTGCTGAACATCCTCTGTTCTGCTTACAAGCGAACCTAACATGGCAGCTAAAGTTGCGTACAATAAGTATCCAAGCAGGAAAAATACAATTGCATACACATACACGGAAGCAGACGTATTTTGAATTCCAAAGTAATCAAAAACGCCTCCAGTCATCTCCTCCTGTTTGGACATAATAAGGGAATAACCTACGCCGATAATGATGCCAACCTGCGTGAGACCTAATAAAGCGATACCGATAATTTTCGCAAACATATGGGTAACTGGTGACGCACTTGAAATTAAAATCTCCATAACCCGTGAGGACTTTTCGGTAGCTACATCATTTGCAATCATCGTTCCATATGTGATTACAGATATATACAATAGGAAGAGCATGACATAAACAATTCCTCTTGCCTGATTCAGTTCTTCTGCAGTTTTTGCACTATCATCTAAAGCAACCTTGTTAAAAGTGACAGGCGAATAAATTTCGGTAATTGTTTCCTGATCGACACCAGCTTGTTGTGTCGCAGCTGCCACCTTTAATTGCTGCAGTTGCTGCTGAATAACTGACTGCTCCCCCGCTTCAGCAATATTATTGGCAAAGTAGGTTGCTTCTGGCAGTCCTTCAGCGTTTAAAGCTAATGATATCAATGCAGCATATTCTTCATCCTGCACAGCGTTTTTACCATCTTCCTCTGCTCCATCAAATACAATCAGGTCCATCTCATCTGTTGATCCTTCAACACTTTCTTCCAGTTGAGTAAATAACTCTCCCGATTCATCGATTACAGCAATTTTGGCTGTGTCTCCAGAAAATGTTTCCATGATCGTCTGGATGTTAGAGATGGCAAAAATAAACACTAACGAAATAATAGTACTGATTAAAAATGATTTTGTTTTAAATTTCGTCATATACGTATGTGACAAAATTATCCAAAACTTATTCATAGGAAGCACCTACCTTCTCAATGAATATATCACTTAATGTTGGCTCTTCAAGTTCAAACTTTCGCACGAAACCTTTTCCATGAAGTGCCTCAAATAACTTCTGTGCAACTGACTCACTCTCAATCTGAAGCTCACAGCCTTCTGTCACAGGCTTATAGTGCAGTACCCCAGTATAGTCCTTGAGGAAATCTACTGAAAAGTCTGCACGGACAATTAAATTCTTTTTCCCAAATGATTTTTTAATTTCCCGAAGCGATCCCTGAACAACTGGTTTTCCCTTATGTAATATACATAAATGCTCACAAAGTTCTTCCACGTGTTCCATCTGGTGTGATGAAAAAACAATAGATGTTCCTTGTTCCTTAAGGTTTACAACAGCTTCTTTTAGCATTTCAACATTAATTGGATCCAAACCTGAAAATGGTTCATCAAGGATAAGCAGTTTCGGTTTATGGATAACAGCAGAAATAAATTGGATTTTTTGCTGATTTCCCTTTGATAGCTCTTCAACTTTTTTATCCATGTATTCTGGCACTTTAAACCTATCAAGCCAGCCTTCGAGCTCTGTAATTACATCGCTTTTACTCATACCTCGAAGTTTTCCCAGATAAATCAGTTGGTCACGAACCTTCAATTTAGGATATAACCCTCGTTCTTCAGGTAAATACCCGATTAAGTGACTTTTATCGTAGCCGATTGACTCTCCATTCCATGAAATATCGCCTTCCGTAATATCCAATAGCCCAAGTACCATACGAAAAGTAGTTGTCTTACCCGCACCATTTCCACCTAAAAATCCGAACATTTCTTTTTCGGGAATTTCGATGGAAAGATGGTCTACTGCAGTGGTTTTTCCATATCGCTTGGTTACATCCTTAATTTTTAGTGTCAAATTTCTTCTCTCCTTCCCCGTTTTATGGTACGTTTACATTAGCTAATAGTTTCATAATTTTTAATTTTAGGAGGAACCTAAAATGCGAACTTACGTATTAACAGTCTTTGACAAATCCGGGGAAAAATTGCTTGATGAGTCCTTTGAGGCTGCCAGTAATGATGAGGCCAAAAAAATCGGCCAAGCAAGATTAGATGAAGAAGGTTACAGTGAACATACACATCGTTGTGTATCTCCTGATGCAAAATTAATCTTATTTCACAGGTGAGCCAACGTTCATTAATTTAATCAAATCCTAACTTGAAAAGGTGGCATTAAAGAATAGGGTACTTTTTAATGCCACCTTTTAGTTTTCAGAAACGATAGTAGTTTTAAGATAAACGTTTTATTTGAGTAGTTATCGTCCAACAAATGAAGGCTTACGCTTTTCTGAAAATGCACTCACACCTTCTTTGTGGTCTTCCGTGTTTCGAAGTTCCCACTGTGAGTTTCGCTCGGCTTCCATATAGGAGGTTAACTCTTGCTCATTTCTTTGATGATACATCATTTTTGTTTTCAGCATTGCCACAATTGGCGCAGCTGATATCTGATTGGCCAACTCAGTTGCCTCATCAACGGCTTGCGCATCCGTAAGCACATCGACAAGCCCCATTGCTTTTGCTTCGGGTCCTGCTAATTGCTGCTTACCCCAAATAAATTGTTTTGCTTTATGTGTACCGATTCGTTCACGCAACAGGAAGTGTCCACCTCCATCAGGTGCTAACCCGATTCCTATAAATAACATCCCAAGCTTGGATTCATCTTGAGCAACAACATAATCTGCCGTTAGCGCTAGACTTAACCCTAAGCCAACAGCTGACCCCTGAACAGCCGATATAACAATCTTAGGCATCATGTACAGTTTTAAAGCAATTGCTTCAATGGTCTTCATTATGTGTTCATAATAGTTCTTATCAGCAAATTCAGTCATCATTCCAATGTCTCCACCTGCACAAAATGCTTTTCCTTTTCCACTAAGAATAACAATTTTATCGTCGTTTTTTTCAACTTGCTCCAGTACATCATGTAATTCCATAAGTATCTCTTTATTCAATGCATTGTATCGGTCAGCACGATTTAAAGTAACATAAGATATATTATTCGTGCTTTCGAATAAAACAGTATTCATCACGACATCCCCCTTTTTTAAAAAATTTCTGTCCTAATATATAATTCGCCATCTATAGACAAAATCCTTTCTAAAAGATTTTTTTAAAAGAAAGTTGTTTGATAAAAATATTCAACTGCAAACAAGAGGCAACCGTTCGTAGTATTCAGCGAGGTTTTCTAACTACGCAGGAAATACATGGATACTCCTGCGAGTTATAAAGCAAAAAATGCCTTATAAAAATAACAAAAGCCCACACCATTTAAGGTGCGGGCTTGTACTTAATTATTCGTTCGATTCGTTTGATTCTTCTTCAGAAGTTCCATAAAGGTCTTCTAATGGCTTCGTAATAATTTGACTAACTTCATTGATTACAAGGTTTAAACGCTGTTCTTGTTCCATCAATTTTGAAATGTCTTCATGCTGTTGTACTGTTTCAACAACTTTACGTGCTTGTTCTACTTCTTCTTCAGAGATTTCCTGACCTTGCATTTGTTTTTCCTGTAATTCCATTTGTGTATTTCTGAAATTATCAAACATTTGCTTGGCAGATTCATCACTCATTACTGCATCATATGCTTCCTTTAAACTTTTAAATTCATCACTTTCACGAATTGACTTTTCTAAATCGTACGCACTATCATAAATATTAGGCACGTTATATCCTCCTTCATTTTCTAACTAAAATAACTATAACAAACGTTTTGATACATGTATACTATTTTAAAAAATAGCTAAAAATACAAAATTTATTTTTCCATTCAATTATACTGCTATAATGAAAAAAACTCCTATAGAAAGAGGCGTTTTCATGATCAAACAACTCCGTAAAATTTTTTCGTCATTAGTTTTTTATGATGAAATATCAAACAGAAACCGATATAAGTATGAATGGTTCATAACAAACGAAAAACAAGTTATCGGGATAAGTCAAAGAGAACTTACTGAAAAGGATACAACTCTTTTACATATCTTCCTGCGTCCCTATAATGTTTCCATCCCTGAGATGACAGCAGAAGAACAGCAATGGAAAAGCTATATAAATACCGATATAACAGAAAACACTAATTCATTAACATATCGGTTTATTTATTTTTCGTTTCAGCCATTTCAAATTGAACCTGAATCTTTTAAAGAAGCAATAAATGAATTTTACGCCAGACAGGTTCCAGTGCTTTTTGAAAATGACCATGAAGGTATTATCGTAGAAACAAATCCGAAAGATGCCATCTCATATGAACAAATAATCGATGTACTCATGAGTGATTTGTACGTAAAAATTAAATTCTTTGTTGGTCCATATTTATATTCGTTATCCTCAGCCAAAAGGTACCACCAGATATTGGTAAACGGAGCTAGTACCACCTTTGCTTATTCTGACAAGACTGTATCCACCTATATTGATGCTGTCCCATTTATATTTATTAATCAAATGGAAAGTAATATACGAGCTGATATAATTGATTCTGTATTAGGTGAAACTGTACACGACCAGGACCTGTTAAAAACAATTGAAATGTTTATTGCTTGTAACTTAAATGTGTCAGTTACCGCAAAAGAATTATACATGCACCGGAATAGCTTACAATACAGGCTTGATAAATTCACAGAAAAAACCGGTATCGATATTCGGCAATTTCACCAGGCAATGGCAGTACAACTTGCAATCACTATAAATAAAAAGCTGATTAAAGAAACCTAACAAGTTCAGTTTCAGGGGAGAAAACAATCTATTTAGGAGTATAAAACGCAGAACGTTTCGTGATTCTGTTTTTATTGATATAGCAAAATTCATTGGTTTTTTAACACCTGAATGCTCTAAATGAGGATTCGTCAAACAGTCGAACCGGATCTTCGTTCTTCTGTTACAATAATCCATAGCCCGGAAACTTTGCTGCTGCTTACCTCTCGCAACAAAACGGTGTCACAGCCTAATGGTAACTGATTCGTAATAATTAGTGTGATCTCTAACAGAATATACTCGTTTCCCATACGCTCACCAGCCTCCCTAAGATATGCGTAGAACTGTGTCGTCGCACTCAAGTATTTTCACATTACATAAGTCTAGTGGTTAAAAAAAAAGTGCACAAAGGATTTCAAATTCTTTGTGCACTTTTTCCATTTACGGCTGGACTAGATATTCGCTACAATTATGTTATAAAAGCGTTTACATAATTGGAGGAGAAATAATGGCTGAATTACGTTTGGAACACATTCAGAAATCCTATGACAAAAAAGCTATTGCAGTAGATGACTTTGACTTAGAAATTAAGGACAAAGAATTTATTGTATTTGTCGGACCTTCTGGCTGTGGAAAATCAACAACACTAAGAATGATTGCTGGCTTAGAAGAAATTACTGATGGGGAACTTTATATTAACGACAAGAAAATGAATGATGTAGCACCCAAAGACCGTGATATAGCAATGGTATTCCAAAACTATGCATTATATCCGCATATGAATGTGTATGACAATATGGCATTCGGGTTAAAACTTCGAAAGTTTAAAAAGGATGAAATAGAGCAACGTGTTAATAATGCTGCTAATATTCTGGGCTTAGAGGCATACCTGGACCGGAAACCAAAAGCATTATCTGGTGGACAGCGCCAGCGTGTTGCATTAGGTCGGGCAATTGTACGAGACGCGAAAGTATTTTTAATGGATGAGCCCTTATCAAACCTTGATGCAAAGTTACGAGTACAAATGCGTGCTGAAATCCAGAAATTGCATAGACGTCTTCAAACAACAACTATTTATGTAACACATGACCAAACCGAGGCAATGACTATGGCTACCCGCTTAGTTGTCATGAAAGACGGGTACATTCAGCAGGTCGGGGCACCAAAAGATGTCTATGACAAACCGGAAAATATTTTTGTTGGAGGATTTATAGGATCTCCTTCTATGAACTTTTTAAGTGGAACATTAAAAGATGGCTATTTCGTAATGGAAGATACAAAAGTTAAAGTTCCTGAAGGTAAAATGAAAGTTTTACGGGAACAAGGTTATGTTGATAAAGAAGTTACACTGGGCATTCGTCCTGAAGATATTCATGATGAGCCTCTTTTCATTGACTCAACCCCAGAAACAAAAATAAAAGCAACGATTGAAGTAGCTGAATTAATGGGAGCAGAGTCATACCTATATTCTAAAGTAAATGATCAGGACTTTGTTGCCCGCGTTGACTCTCGCTCTGATATTAACGGTGGTGAAGAAGTTGATTTAGCATTTGATATGAACAAGGTACACTTCTTTGATACAGAAACAGAAAATCGTATTCGCTAATCAATTTAAAGGTATACTTATAAGCATTAATGAAAATAATACCAATCGAAGTGAAAATTTAAGAGGGAAGTCACAAAGACTTCCCTCTTAACTATTGATTATCTAAAGGGGGGCATCCCTTTAAGCCATAGGTTATTTAGGTTGTTGTCCACTGAACTGCTGTTGTGCAGATTGCACTAAGCGTTTAGTAATTTCACCACCAACGGAACCGTTTGATCGTGAAGTAGAGTCTGGGCCTAATTGAACACCGAACTCTTGTGCAATCTCTGTCTTCATCTGGTCAAGTGCCTGTTGTACGCCAGGTACTACTAAGTTGTTTGAGTTGTTATTAGCCATGTTATCACCTCCTGTAAGCATAGTTTTAGCAGATTCACAAAACTTATCACAAATTACTGTTGGTAATTGTTGCTTAAAGTTCCAAATGAATATTGATTACTATACGCCAGAAGCAGGCCAGGACAAAAAGCGCTTTAGTCAAAGTAAAATCCGAACTATGATTCAAATTCTTGAAATAGAATTCGAATTAGTTCGGATTTACTTTACAGTAAGAAAGTATACCTTTCTTACTGCACACGTGTAACTGTAGCTAAGCATCTTTACTGCGTATAAAATTCAGCCATTGTAAATGAACGTTCTAAACGCCTTGTCCTATGTGTCACAGCGACAATTGTTAACAGTATTATTTTGGGTATGTCATCTCTTTTGGATTAACATATTGTTCAAATTGTTTATCAGTAAGCAGTCCTAATTCTACTGCTGTTTCTTTTAAAGTTGAATTATTTTCAAAAGCGGTTTTAGCAATCTTTGCTGCATTTTCATAGCCGATATGCGGATTCAATGCCGTAACAAGCATTAGCGAGTCATTTAAATATTTTTCAATTTGTTCATGATTTGGCTCAATACCTTTTGCACAACGCTCATCAAATGATAACATACTGTCTGAAAGAATTTGGCAGGATTGCAAAAAGTTATAAGCGATTACAGGCTTAAATACATTTAACTCAAAATTACCTTGGCTTGCCGCAAATCCGATTGTCGCATCATTCCCCATGACTTGAGCTGCGACCATCGTAACTGCCTCGCTTTGCGTCGGATTTACTTTACCAGGCATAATCGAACTTCCAGGTTCATTTGCCGGAATTATAATCTCACCTATTCCACAACGTGGCCCACTTGCTAACCAGCGTACATCATTGGCAATTTTCATCAGGTCTGCTGCCAATCCTTTTAGTGCGCCATGTGCATGGACTGTTTCATCATGACTTGTTAGTGCATGGAACTTGTTAGGTGCCGAAACAAAGTTCTTACCTGTAATTTCATTAATTGCTTCACAAACAGCGTCAGAGAAATCAGGATGAGCATTCAAACCTGTTCCAACAGCAGTGCCGCCAATTGCCAGCTCCTTTACATGATGAACACTCTCTGTAATCATGACTTCTGATTTTTCCAACATACGGTGCCAGCCACTTACTTCTTGTCCTAACGTTAGTGGTGTGGCATCCTGTAAATGGGTACGACCAATTTTCACAATGTCCTGAAAGGCGTCCATTTTAACTTTAAATGTTTCTTTTAATGTTTGCAGTGCTGGAATAACTTTATCCTCCAGCTTCAAAACAGAGGCAATATGCATTGCTGTAGGATATGTATCATTCGAGCTTTGTGATTTATTAACATCATCATTTGGGTGAAGTTTTAAATCACTGCCTTCATCCTCAAGCCATTTATTACCCGCATAGGCAATTACCTCATTTACGTTCATATTTGACTGTGTACCACTTCCGGTTTGCCAAACAACTAAAGGAAAATGGTCATTTAACTTACCATCGATAACCTGATCTGCTGCAAAGCCAATTGCTTCTGCTTTTTTCTTATCAAGCAAGCCCAAATCACTATTTGCTTTTGCTGCACTTTTCTTAAGAATAGCAAATGCTTTTATAACTTCAGTTGGCATTTTTTCGTCACCGATTGGGAAATTTTGTTTGCTTCGTTGTGTTTGAGCACCCCAATACTTTTCAGCCGGTACGTTTATTTCTCCTAGCGTATCTTTTTCTACACGGTATTCCATGTCTGTTGCCTCCTTGTATAACATAATCATATCTTTTACCATTGTAACAAAACTAAAGGCACTATTGTTAGGTTAACAATTAGTGAAGTCACAAAATAGTGCATATTTTACTAACAAATACAGTTGCTTTTCATTTATAATACTATAAAAGACTAATTTGCAGTTAAGAAAGTGAAAATCCTTTCTTACTGCATAAGCGCAACTAAGGCCATATACATCTAAGCACGACAATAAGCCAAGTTTACTAATGTTGAAAGACTCTATAGAATTGGCAGTTACTATACATTAATAAGCAAAAGTCTATCTTCTATATGCGTCTTAATGTAAGGAGGATTTCACTACTATGCCAAATATTTGGACACATATGCTATTTTGTGAGGATGTTATGGATACAATCAAAAACCCATATCCATTCACACAATATGAGGTATATATGAAATTAGGTGCTCAAGGACCGGATCCATTTTTCTATTACAATTTCTGGCCCTGGATAAAAAAAGAACCTGTTCATGACATCGGAATGATTTTGCATAAGGAAAATTGTGGAGCATTTTTGATGGATTTAATTGAGCAGGCAAAAGACATGGACGGATATGTTCAAGCTTATGTTTTTGGGTTTGTCACACACCATATCCTTGACCGTAATGCACATCCATATATCCATTACCGTGCTGGCTATGAAGGCAGTAATCATCAAAAGCTCGAAGTACTCATAGATACGTTGATGATGGAGAAATTTCATAATTTAAAAACGTGGAAGGCACCAGTATATAAAGAAATTGACATCGGGCATTCTCTGAATGAAGTAATTACTAATTTACTCCATTCAACGATTAAAAGACATTATCCAGAGGTAAGTCGTAATTCCACTTCTTACATCCAAAAGGCTTACAGGGATATGAAATTGGCATTAAAATTGCTAGCTGATCCATATGGCTGGAAAAATGTATTACTCAAACCATTAATTGCATCTTATTCACATCAGCCAGTAAAAGATAACGTGGATTATTTAAATTTACAGCATACAACCTGGTATCACCCAGCAACAAATGATCCTTCTTCTCAAAGCTTTATTGACCTGTATGAACAGGGACGAACTGAAGGCATTGAAATCATGACAGAAGTGCTTTCCTTCTGGCAGTCCAGGGATGATTTTGCCCGATCTAAACTGGGTGAATTAATTGGTAATGTTTCATATGATACCGGAAAACCACTTGAGCAAAACCTGGAAAATAAATATAGTGAGCCAATAGTATAATGGTGCAAGTCCTGTTTAGCGAATGGATAACACCCGTACATCGCAGGTGGATCTACGTTGCCAGCTAGTCGCCCATCCTAAGGATCGATTAATGAATAATGGCTAATAGCAAACGCCTGTAAGTATTTCGCATGAATGTTAAACAAAATAATCATTTGGTATTTTAAGTCGGCGATGAATTTCTAATATGTTCTTGAATTATCGAATTTATAATGTGCAAAGAGTCCCATTCTCCAAAAGAAAAAAAGGTGATGGGATATTTTTTTGGGAAGATGGTCTTCCTAATCTGACTTGGTGATACCCCATCGTCATAAAGCTTAAGAATTTTTCCTTGGAGGTCTAACAAGTAATCCAATTTCCTTTGTAATGCAGCACGTCCATCCCCTAAATAACCGGCATGGCTGCAAAACACATCCTTGAAATCATAGGCTAATACTTTCTTTAAGGAATCAATAATGGCTGGGATGTTTTCTTCACGCAAAACAACCTTTGTTCTTTCCTGGCAGTACAAATCACCTGTAAAAAGTTGACCTGTTTCACGATTCAAGAATGCTAAATGGTCAATTGCATGACCTGGTGTGTTAATCACATCCCATGTTGCATTGCGAGATGAAAAAGTTTTTCCAATCACCTTCGTATGAAAAGGGGTGCGCTTACCCCAAAATAATTTTCGATACATTGGATAATCAGGCTTCTCTTTACAGGATTCGAGCATAATACCATTCATATAAACTGGTAGCTGCAGCTCTTTATGAATAAACGTTGCACAGCCTGTGTGATCTTCATGATAATGCGTAATTACTGCTTGATCTATATCTTTTTGTTTAAAAAATGGTTTGAATTCCTTTTCTAAAGATTTTGCACCCGTATCAATCAAGACGCCGTCCACGACGAAGCAATGTACATTTAATTTTATCCCTTGAAATGCTACAGTGCCATTCCCCATTTGAACCGCATTTATCGTCTGTTGTTTGAAATTCTTCTTTAATAACATGAAGTAAATCCTCCTCGCATCCTCCACTTTATTTAAACTATAACATATAATGAATGGCTATTCATTCACCACACCGATGAATGATTAGAAAGCTTTGTATTCGTATGAAAATGCCTAACTGGTTTGATTACAATTTCCTCCTCATAATAGCTGGTGGCTACGTATTGCGGAGAAACGGGTTATTCTTTGGACCTCTATAAATGGCTTAACGAGCGGACACAGGAGACGCTATTTCTATATAAAAGTGACCTTCTCAAGGTTATTCGGACACAGAAGCCTTTATTTTACAAATATCATGGTTAATAGAGGGCATTTGTTCTAAATAAGGTCTCAGGTGTCCGCAACCGCCATTTTTATGGATTTTTGCTAAATAAGCTCCCTGGTGTCCGCAATACATTCGTTCTTTCTTCTGAGTCAATCTCATAAATAACTCTATTCATTACTGCTTTAATTTTTGAATGATGAAATTGTTTCAAATTGCTATAAAAAACGTCCAGGTAAGTATCACCCCAGACGTCCATTTTGTCACGTTAATCCAAAAATATAATTTTTGTTAAAGAGTATTTATTTAAATAACTTCCCTAACAATTTTCCGGTTCCTTTTCCTGCTACCCTTCGCCCAACTCTTTTGCCTACTTTGCCTTTCTTGACAGCATTCACATCTCCCAAGATTTTAGCAATTCCATATAACACTTTACGGATATTATTAATGCGCACTAACTTTCACCTCTTACTGTGGTTTGATATCGATTTTTTCAGACTGATTGGTATGACGCTTTGCTTCCAGTACACCCTGGTCAACGTTTACGAATCGCAACAAAACAATTCCTACAATAAAGAAAATGACAAGCGAAATGATACCAAGTCTGCTGGAGCCTGTTAGCTGTCCTACAATTGCAAACAGAAATGGTCCAAATATAGCTGCAAATTTTGCCGAAATTCCATAAAAACCAAAGAACTCTGCATGTTTATTAGCCGGTACCATCCGTCCATATATCGATCTGCTTAGTGATTGCGCCCCACCTTGTACTAACCCAACACAGACTGCCAGCAGATAGAAATGTAGAGCAGATGACATAAAATAGCCCAAAATAACAATACCAAGATAAGCATATAACGTTATATACAGTGCCTTTTTAGCTGTTATTTTTTTCGCAAGCCACCCAAAGAAAAACGTACATGGAATGCCAACAAATTGTGTAATTAATAATGCTGCAATTAATGAATTCGAATCAATTCCAATATCGCGTCCATAAATAGTGGCCATTTTTATAATGGTTGAAATTCCATCATTGTACATCCAAAAAGCTAGCAAAAAGATTAATAAGTGCTTGTATTGCTTAATTTCCTTAAATGTACTTGTCACTCTTGAAAACCCAATCGCTATGTAAGACCGATCACGTTTTGTTGTTACCTTCTTCTCTTCCTTAATATTTTTAAGTAGTGGTAATGAAAAGATAAACCACCATATTCCAACCGTAACGAATGAAACCTGGCTTGCAACAGTTGCGTTTGGCATACCGAACCAGGAATAATTCAGTATCATTAAAATATTTATAGCTAGTAAAAGACCCCCACCAATATAGCCGAATGTAAAGCCGTAGGAAGAAATTTTATCTATATCGTCCTCATCAGCTATTTCCGGTAAAAAGGCGTCATAAAATATGTTCGCACTTGAAAAGCCTACTGTTCCAATAATTAATAAAAGAGAAGCAAATATGTAATCTCCTTCACCAACAAAGGCTAGTAAGATACTCGCAATAATTCCCATAAAAGCGAAAAACCGCAAAAATTTCTTTTTAGCTGCTGAAAAGTCACTGATCGCTCCCAAAAACGGCGCCATCACGGCGACTAGCAGTGCAGCAATTGACTGCGAATATCCCCAGTAACTATCTGCAAGTGACTGGTCTACACCAACTGCCGCAACATCATAGTAGAAAACCGGAAGAACTGCTGCCATTATCGTTGTTGCAAATGCTGAATTTCCAAAGTCATACAGCATCCAGCTAAATACAGTCTTTTTTCTCATGTGAATACCCCCTGTATCTAAGCATATCAAATAATTCCAGATATTAGGATAAAAAAGTATAAAAACTTGGCACTCGCCAACCCCTTAATGGCGAGTGCCTTAGTTGCACTTATGCAATAAGCAAGGATTTATATTTCTTATCTGCCGAGGGAAAACCTCGTAAGTAAAAATATTCCTTGTATACTTATCTATTTTGCTTTTTCCAATGTCGCCGCGACTTCATTTGTTTCTTCAATAGCAGAAACCAAATTAGTCATACGATCAACCTGTTCCTCAACCATTGCCTCCAATTGCTGGATGGTAGCTGTCGTTTCTTCAATTAAGGAAGCTAATTGATCGACTGATCCATCTATCGTTTCAGACGATGCCTGTATATCATTAGCCTGCTTTGCTAAATATCCTAAATACTTAATAAAATTGATAAGCTGATCCGTTATTCTTTCAAAATTGACTTTGGTATCCTGAACACTTACCGTACTGTTTTGCAGCTGCTTCTTGTTATCATCTACTTCCTTCTGGGCTTGTCTTGCATCGTCTTCTATAGATTGCTGGTTTTGACTTATCTGCTGTGCGGTATTTTGGGAAACTTCTGCCAGCTTACGAACCTCGCCGGCCACAACAGCAAACCCCTTCCCTGATTCTCCTGCCCTGGCTGCCTCAATACTTGCATTTAACGCCAGCAAATTAGTCTGTTCAGCTATATCCTGGATTTTTTCTGTAAATGTATTATTTTCCTGCATTTTATGAACAAGATTATTCATGTTTGTACCAAGCTGTTCAAAGGATTGCTGAAATCCATTCATGGTGATGGAAAGGTTGTCCATGGATTGTTGACCTTCCATCGATAACTGTTTCAACTCTTCTCCATCTGCAGTACTCCGTGAAAAAGAATGTAACATCTTGGATAGTTCTTCACCAGTCTGTTCAATCGTTGTGGAAATTGTAGTTGCAGATTCAGCCTGTGACTGACTGGCTTTTGTGATTTCCTGAAATGCCTGGCGCATTTCCTGCATCGATTGCGAGTTTAAATTACTATCTTGTTCAATAATGTTCATTTGTGATCTGACACTTGTTGCGCTTGCTTCTGCTATTTCAGCTTGTTTCCTTTGATTTTCGGAATGATTTTCGCTAGCTGTTAACGCACTCTGGGCATCTGTTAACAATCTCCTGGCCACCCGTACCTGAATTACCAGAACAACGAATACAAGGACAAAAAATACAATCGTAATAGCAGTGGCTCTTGCATCGAAACCAATTATTTCGCCTTTGGAGATAACAAAAAAGGTTAGTAATGAAAGTCCAAAGAAACCTCCTGTTACCAAAACTGTCAGTGAAAGGGATATTGCTGCTACAGCAAGGACATAGAAGGTAAATAACATATTCGTTACATAATCAGAACTCAAAATAATAATAAATGCGACTCCGGATAGACTTATAACTGCTAAATACGGAACTGCCCTGGTAAATATCTGCTTATAATGAAAAAGGCCAATTAAAGCTACACTTACTGCACCGCCAATACCAAGTGCAATTAAATTTTCTTTTGGTGCCCCAACAACAAGCTCTGCGCCTACACCCAAAAATAATGAAAATAACAAAATAAAAAAAAGTATACGGTTTTGCTTATGTAAAATTGACTGATTACTATTTTCCATTCATTTTCCCCCAATATGAATAGTTTCTAGGTAAAAAGAGCTATTTATATCCATTAAAAAAGCCTCACCAAACAAAGGTAAGGCTGATCTTGATGAAGCTGGGATCACTCCCAAATGTAATGTCTGTATTCCTTACTTAGCTGCAAGAATTTTTCTTTATCTCCTGTGTCAATAGAGCTATTTATCGCTGATTCCAGTCTTTCCTTATTCCAATTAAAGCATAACTCATCCAATAACATTCGTGAAGAGAGTTTTAATTCATATGAAACTTCCCTTTTGGCGTCAATTACTTTTCCATTATATCTTATATACCGATAAACTAATTTCTGCTTCTTCATGGAACACGCCCCTTTGTTCCTTTTTTCTATTATCCTAAAATTTACGAATAATTGCAACAATAATATTTTAGACTGCACTAATTTTTTACGGGTTAATGTTTCGGTAAGCAAGTAAACCCGCTCCCAGAGCGAAAACAGTTAACAAACTAACCATCCAGATAATGTTTCCCTTCATCATAATTGCAATAACAGGTGGACCTGCTGCCACTCCAATGAAACGCATGGCACTGTAAATCGATGTGATCACACCACGTACATTCTTTTCCAGGCTCTCGGTTATTAAGGCATCCATACAAGGCAATGACATCCCAATCCCACTTCCACAAATCAGAAAAATAGACAAAAGATACACCGGATGGTCCATAAATGGAATGACAGCCACTGAACCCCCAGTGAGAATAATGCCTATAAATGTAACCCTTTTCATTAGTTTTAAATTATCTTTTATTTTTCTGCCGGCTATAAAAGAAGCAATGGATAAAGCCAGGAGTGGAATTGCGAGCAACACACCTTTCCAAACACCTTTATAATCATACTTATCTTCCAAAATACTCGAAAGATAAAACAGGAACCCAAACAAAATAAACATTAATATAGCACCAATAATAAATACAGCACTCAGCCATTTTCCGTGTTCCTTAAGGGTGTCTTTGGCGAAACCCCAGTATTTCTTAAAACTTGTATGTTCCTCTTTTCCCCCCTTATTTTTCACAAGAAAACCAACCAT
Source organism: Virgibacillus sp. (assembly GCA_041689365.1). GTDB lineage: Bacteria > Bacillota > Bacilli > Bacillales > Amphibacillaceae > Lentibacillus. Next base: position 2,152 of record JBDNGJ010000252.1, on the reverse strand, counting down.
CAGTACGGATACAGCACAGAATACAGGTATTGAATAAAAAGGCAAAAACCAAATAAACGCAGCCAGTACAGCACCTAATATTGGGCTTAAAACTTTACCAATAGTGTTAGATGTCTCTATAATGCCTAGCGTTGTACTTGCTTCTTTATCATCACGGAACATATCGCCAACAAGTGGGAGTACAATTGGTGCTGCACCTGATGCGCCAATTCCTTGGAGAATTCTGCCGGCTATAATCATTAGGTATGGATCATGCATGGTATTGGAAGCCCACCCTGCAACTAATCCTCCCAATCCGGTAATAATGAGTGAAGGAATAATTACCTTTTTTCTGCCAAATCGGTCTGACAAGAACCCTGCTAACGGAATGAAAAAGATAGCTACAATTGAATACATCGTAATAATATAGCTTGATTGCAGTTTGGAAATATCAAGCTCTTTTTCCATTAAAGGTAATATTGGAATAAGCATCGAATTTCCCAAAGTCATAATTAGTGGAATCGATGCCAATGATATAACTGCCCAGCGCTTGTCATGAGCATCATTCTGATTTGCCATATTACATTCACAGTCCTTCTTTTATAAAATAATCACTAGAATTACTATTCTCTTTCGTAGGATATTTATTCTGACTAAAGTGATAGTCATTTTTTAGCAGTTACTTTCTTACTGCGTAAGTGCAACTAAGGCTTATCTATAAGATTTGCGCTAAGACAACTTTCCTATCCTAATGAAACTTAATTTAGAACTAACAAAACATATAACTGCATCCTTTAGTTTTTCTCTAGACTTATCGGACAATGCTTTGGTAGACTGTTATAGCTGACACAATCGGTAGTATGACATGATAAATCGAAATCGACTTAACTGCAAAAAGTTTGCAATGAATTTATGGGAGGCAACTTCATGGGGCATGCTGATAATCTAAAAAAAGGTGAAAAGGGCGCATGGATTAGCATTATTGCTTACGTCATCCTTTCAGTTTCTAAATTAATTATCGCCTATATCGGCAGTTCTGCGGCATTGCGTGCAGATGGATTAAACAATACCACTGATGTAATAGCCTCGATTGCCGTATTAATTGGATTGAAAATATCAAGGAAGCCCCCTGACGAAGACCATCATTATGGGCATTATCGAGCAGAAACTATTGCATCCCTGTTCGCGGCTTTTGTTATGATGACAGTTGGGATACAAGTAATAATTGATACGTTCGGTAAATTATTTACAAGCGAAACAATACAGCCTGATATGCTAACGGCTTGGACAGCATTAAGTGCTGCTGTCATAATGTACATGGTTTACCGTTATAATCTTTCATTATCCAAAAAGATAGAAAGCAGTTCATTGTATGCCGCTGCACAGGACAACCGTTCAGATGCCTTTGTAAGTATTGGAGCATTTGTGGGAATCATCGGTGCTCAGCTCGGACTTTTTTGGCTGGATCCATTGGCTGGGTTAGTTGTTGGTATTATTATCTGCAAAACTGCTTGGGATATCTTTAAAGATTCGACACATACATTAACAGATGGATTCGACAAAAAGCAGATTATGAAAATTAAATCAAGTATTGCAGAAGTTATTGAAGTAAAGGAAGTGGTAGATATTAAAGGAAGAGTACATGGCAATCAATCTTTTATTGATATCACCATTCTTGTAGACCCTCAATTGAATGTAAAAGAAAGCCATGCTATTACAGAGAAAATCGAAACACTACTCGATCAAGAGCATAATATCCCATATGCTCACATTCATATCGAGCCATATCAATAGAAGAGGTCGGGGCGAAATGTTTTAGACAAAATAAAATCCGAACTATGATTCAAAATTTTTGAAGCAGAATTCGAATTACTTCGGATTTTTTGTTACAGATAAGATATAAACTGCGAACTAACTATGGCAGTCCTATTGGAAGCATTTAGTGAGGCTTCCTAACGACGCAGCTGGAATATACTCGCTTTCCGTGGGCTCACCACGAGCCTCCTCGCTCGCAAAGAACGCTCCCTGTGGGGTCTCTTAGGCTCGCTGTCGAGGCTGCTGAAAAACATATTTTGGAAAATTTAATTCCCACTTTATATAGTGAATAACAGGTAAAATGATATGTTGCTCTCCACTATAAGGTGAATATTGCATGAAAAATTGGGAATTGATT
>JBDNGJ010000251.1:0-2810 GCA_041689365.1 Virgibacillus sp. | reverse complement strand
ATTACAAGCGTTAGATTTAGCGAAACCTGCAATGTGGAATAGTTTGATTGGTGCAGCATGTAAATTTGTTGTTCTATTTCTATTGGCATCCAATGCTGAATTCGGAATCATGGGGGTTGCAATTGCAATGTCCGTTGGCGTGGTTCTTGTAACATTATTGCATCTGGGCAGTTTGTACAAACAAATCGGTTTTTCAATACCTTTCAAAGATTTATTGAAGATGTGCTTATTATTGGTACTAACATATTTGGCCGGGAACTTCTTTAAGGGTATCTATGCCGGTCTTGATTCAAATCTTTTCCTTTTCGTTCTCATAATCCTATTTTTAACAATCGTATACATTGCACTGCTCTTTATTTTAAGGTTCATTACAAAAGAAGAATTAAAGCAAATACCAATTCTCCAGAAATGGGTACATTAATAAAGCCGTTTTGTAAAAATAAAAAACACTATTTAGGAGTATAAAAATGCATAACGTTTCGCGACCCTGTTTTATTGATACAACAAATTTATTGGCTTTTAACATCTGAATTAGCATTGTAATTAACTATATTTTTAAGCGTACAAAGGTTTATGTACTATGTGGACTACAGTGCTAAAACGAATGTAACGGATTCAGTCTTGGGAGAGAAAAATACTAGTAACAATAGACCTCACATAAAAATCAGTATATATTTCGCCCTTGTTGTTGCAGAGACCATTTTAGTCGAGTAGGCGGGGCCTTTCCTTTGGGATTGTGCCCCTTACCCCTCACAGATCCGTACGTGCCCAATTAAGGCATACGGCTCTTCATGACACCCTTTACGTCCATGTCAAAGACGTTTACTAGCATATAAATTCACCATGATTCTGGGTCTAGGTAATGGATTTCTTGCGAGAAACATGTTAAACTTCTCAATCGTAAATGACCTTTTCTGACTCCGTCTGTTCCTCCATTTTCTTGTTAAACGGAGGACTTCTCGGAAATAGGCATTAATTCCATCAGAGTTGTCTGACACCCCATAATATTGGTAGTGTCCTTGTAGTTTTCTTCGAATGGACTCTACCAATTCCGGTTCAGGCATGTGCCGATTCTTCCGAATCCAAGCCGTGAACTCCTTAATTCGCATCTGGAATTTCTTTGGGCTTGTTTTACGTTTAAGCCGATGTTTCCCATTCTTGCCTTCACCCCAATAGTGGCGGAATCCCAGAAAATCAAATGTTCCCGGTTTCCCGTCACTCCCATTTTCGGAACCTCTGCCAAATCGAATAATTTTGGTTTTCTCTTCGGCTATACTTAGATTAAATTTCTTTAATCTTTGGCGTAATTCGGCGTAAAATAGCTCTGCGTCATCCTTTCTTTCGAAGCAACACACAAAGTCATCGGCGAAACGAATCATTTCCGCTTTCCCTTTGCACAATTTTCGCTTCACATATATATCAAACCATAGGTCCAGTACGTAATGGAGATAGACATTCGCTAATATTGGTGATATCACACCTCCTTGAGGCGTTCCTTCCCTTGTAGCTTCGAACTTTCCATCTTCCATTATCCCAGCTTTCAAGAAACGTCTGATTAGTCGAAGGAAGTTAGGGTCTGCAATATCATGCTTTAAGAATTCCATTAACCACTCGTGGTCTACATGATTGAAGTATCCCTTAATATCTGCATCCACCACATATCGACACTTTGGATGCATGATATGTTTATCCAAATCCTGTAGTGCTTGATGCTGGTTTCTTCCTGGTCGAAAGCCATAAGAAAATCCTTTGAACTTCTGTTCATAAATAGCGTTCAGGATTCTGCTCATGGCCTTTTGAACGATTTTATCCTCAAATGCCGGAATACCTAATGGTCTAACACTTTTCTCGTCTTTTGGAATATAGGTTCTTCTTGACGCTTGTGGCTTATATGCCTGCCGTTTCATTCGAGCCACCAAATCTTCCAGATTGGCTTCTAGGTTCATTCCGTACTTCTCCTTGGTCTGTTTATCTATTCCAACCGCCTTACCTGCTGGAAGTTCTCGATAACAGTCCTCTAGTGTATGCTTGTTTATCAAGTGCACTAGCGAGGTGAACCGTTCATTAGGTTTCGTCTTTGCAACTTCCGCTATTCTTGCTAATTTCGTTATCATCTGTTTCCCTACCTCCGCGTGTAGCATCTGTTTCCTTACCAAGATTGATGTCATGTGATTTCCCTTCCCTCCGCTGGCATTACACCAGTATCGTCAGTACTATGGAACCATCCGACTCCCTGCAGCCATCTGCCTAACTCCCTTTTAATCGGTCGCTTCGGCATACTCTTGTGCTGTTCCTGTCATAGTACTTGCCACAAAAGAACTAACAGGGTCTCCCGAGTTGCCGTACAATCTACTGTTAACATGCCTGGCTCACTGACCCCGGGGAAGCTCCACCTAACTCGCCATTTTCACGCTACGTGGAATGTTGTTTTCCAGTTTCCGCACACCGTCAACCTTCCCGATGTATCCTATTTCGAGGCTCTATCACTTTCAGGCCTATTAACCTCCCTGTCTACGCTTAGCACCCTGCATCTCTACAGGTAACCCAAGACTCGGTATTGGCGACTTGGCTGAAGTCTTACCAAGCAGGAGTATCACCTGCCAAATTGTACGCCCTTGCTCGGACGCTCACGGAATGAGGACCCGGTTTTCTGATCTGGCGGATCCTCATTCCGCTGATATGAACAAAACTGTCAAGTCCCAAGCTGTTTTTCCCATTTTTGGGTATACTTAATACAAGAAGCCGTTTTAACTTCTTTTTATGGGTTAACCGTTTTGATTAGACTATTTCCTTCTTCATCTTGGTGACTT
>JBDNGJ010000250.1:0-4945 GCA_041689365.1 Virgibacillus sp. | reverse complement strand
TCATCTTCTAATAGATCAAGCCGGTTTCTTAATTTTTGTATCTTTAAATCTGCTCTTACTTCTATTTGGTCTGACATTTTATATCCTCCTTTTATTTTTATATAGTTCTAACATAGGCTCCATTTTTAAATACATTTAAAGCATTACTCGATGTAAGTTCAAACCAAACGTCGTTACTACCTACAATCCTAGAATACCTACCATCGTGATTATGACTTGTCAGTGAATAATTAGTGTAATGCGTGTTACCTAGGTTCGTTGCATTACTTGCTGTACCGTTGATATCACCATCTACTGTAAGGTCTCCCTGTACTGTCGTACTCGATCCAGTGTAACCAAGTACAACATCCCCCTCATCCACCCGAAATATGGATGCGCTCACCTGTAAGCCTGCGTAGCCGTATGTGGTGGATTGGATTCGAGCGCTGGTATTAAATATTAATCTTTTTACGGTATTGTCATTGCTTTGATCGCCCAAGTAAATATTATCCCCGACACTCAAATCTGTTCCTACATCTATTATAGTGTTTGACGTAAGGCTTCCGGCCGTCACAGTACCTAAATCAGCCGTAATAGCAGACAATGAACTCACATTTATTTCATTTGCCGTTACTGTGTTAGTATAAATATCTCCGCCATTAATATAGGTTGTGCCAGGATAAGCCCATAGGTCACGGTAATCTTTGGCGTTCTGTTCGGCACTATCTGCTTTGCTCTGAGCTACTTGATTTTTTGTAACTGTTATCGCATCTAATTTTGCCGTGTTAACGGTAGTTACTGGTTCTTCTGCGTAAACATCATAACTATCATTTGAGTGGTCGTATACTATATCTGCTAACCCATTGTAATAAGCCACAGGTGAAGTATCTGTTCTACTACCTATTGAATCTACTAAACTTTGGTCAGATTCTAAGTGATATATTGCTCCACCAGTTCCTCCACCCCTTAGCATAAAGATGTAACCTTGGCTATGCCCACCTCGATAACAGTCGGCTAATAGAGTAGTATACTGTGAGGAATTCTCTTCAATGAGTTCTGTGTAAGAAGCACCACCCCAACCACCAAAGTTACCTTTCCATGTAAGCATGAGAGAGCCTTTATGCGTTGAAGTATTCCAAGTATCTGGTGCTGGTTCTTCAGAATAGCTCCTCCATATCTTGATGGTACGCATAAGGTCTTGATTTCCATTCCAAATATACACAGGGTAGTACTTATCAGCATCCCCATAAACAACAAAGTCCGTAGTGTAAGGTAGATTCGCGTTAGAGAGCATATTATCTATGCGATTGTCAGCCGTTTGTTTAGTTGTTGGGTCATAATTTGCATCAAAATTAAAATTAGACCCAATCGTGATTGTGGTTGTATCTATTTCGTTAGCCGTTACTGAATCCGTGTAGATATTCCCACCATCAATATAGGTAGTGTTTGAGTATGCCCAAAGTTGTGTTTGAAGGGCAGTAGCAACACTAGGATTAGAGTATATTTTATTACCTATACTCGTTTCAGCATAAGTTCCTTGCAAAGCACTATTAAACAATGGTATCCAATTAACGCCATCCTCGGATACTTCGGTTTTAGTGCCATAGTATGTTCTACCGTCTGACCAATAGTGCCAAACGTGTAAATAGTCTATATCATCGTATACTGCACCTAGGTCAACTTCTCTGTAATGTGGACCGCCAGGGCCTGCATTATCGTAAGGATCTGTTGCTGTGTTTCCATCAGTAACTAAAGCTATATTTGTCGTAGTTCCTGTACCTGTGACAGTCTTATTTAATGCAACATTTTCATTCCCTCGCATGGCTTTAATTTCTACCCAATGGCTGCCAACGTTAGAAGTAGAACCGTTTAGCCAATCACGTATATAACGAAACCCCAAACCATTTAAGCTAAGAGCGTAATCTTTACTGTTCTGTTCTGCGGTGTCTGCTTTACTTTGCGCCCCTGCTTTGTCCTCAATATCACTACTAGGACGACCGCCTACATTGTCGGTATCGATTGCCGTATTCTCACCCGTGACATCTCCGATTAAATACCAGTCAGCCACGCTAAACGTTGCACTTGTTGTTTTCGTAACAGTTGACCGATAAACTTTTCCGCCGTTGTCCCACAAGTCACCTGCATCGTATGGCGTCGTTGGTTGTGCGACAAATACCCTTCGCTTACCGTCAGCCGTATCTTGCGCATCAGCCGCATCTTGTAAAGCTTTAGCGATTCCTTCATCACGTACCAACGTCCATTTATAAACCGTGTTATCTAGCATAAATCGGTAACTGTAACCAGTTGACGAGTTATAAAATAAATCGCCTATATGCTTGTCCTTTTCCGCGTTATCCGTCCAGTCGCTTGCAGGTAAATTAGTAAGACTAGGCTCATATGCTTTAAAGTGTGACGTAATCTGGTTATCAATTTGTGCTTGCATAGATTGCATATCATTGTCATACAACGTTGTTCCTACATAGCTTGTTAATTTATTATCAACTTGAGCTGTTGAGTATGAGCCGACCTCACTAGCTTGCGTTGGTGTGGCTTTCACCCATGTTGTTCCGTTATGCGACATCAGCACATTTGGCACGACCGACGTGTCTAGCCAAAACACACTTGTGTCAGTTGGCGCACTTACACTCTTAACTATTTTCTTTTCCGCATACTCAACAAGCCTTGCATTATCAATCTTTATTGCTATTTGCTCTTTTAACTTTCGAATAGAGGCAAATACTTCTTCTTCGGTTAGCTCCACAAAGTCACCTAACTTAACTTTGGTGACTGAATCCTTTTTAATTCCTTCAGTCGTTTCAAAAATTCTAGCTGTTAAATAAAGTGGTGGATTAAATTTCTCGTCTTTAATTTTTATCTCATCACCGAAATAAACTTCATCCGATTCGATTCCTAATTCGTTCGCTAAATCTGCCATAGTTGCTGAATACGTGATAACACTGTTGATACGTTTTTGTAATTCTTTTTCTGTTAAAGTTGTTAATCTCTCGAGTGTCATATCTTGATCCGTTGATTCCGGATAATAGTCCTCGATTAAGTGACGACCATCTCGTCCCCAACGTTGAAGGGCTTCCTTATCAGATATTGTGACCACTTTACGATTGCCCCCACTATCAGCAGGACTAAAACCACGTAAAGACGTCACCACTTTATTGGTCTTTTCGTTACGCTTGATATCGACTAAATCTTTTCCAAATACAACCTCACGACCACGCCATGCTCCAACCTTTTCTACAAAATCAGCATAGCGATCCGTGACTTTATTGCCATTTGTTTCAACGCGAAAATCCAACTCCACACTAAATGCAGCTGCAATCTTTTTAAGAACTTTATATGCGCCTGTTGGTTCTTCTATCGTAATGGTTCGTATGCCGACATATGGTAGCTTGCCTACTTTTAACTCGGTACCCGTTAACACAAAATCAGCCGCTGTTTGTAACGTGGCACCTTGTAGTGTCGTCGGATCAATTGTTTTCTGCTTATCTAGTTCTAGGTAACTGGCAGTGGAAAATATTAACTTTTCGCGACTTATGGTTTGCTCGTTTTCTTCAATGATAAATTCTGCTAAGCCACCACGTTTGTTAGGGATGATAATTCGATTTCGTTTAGTTAAATACTGACTAAATTCCTTATCGGCAAATGTAGTAAAGTCAAACACGTCTAAATTGCTTAGCTTGCGTTGTCGATTGTCGTCCCAAAAATAATCATCGGTGATGACGTCCAGAATAATATCTGATTGTTGATCCGTAATGTGTATCATTTATAAGCATGCCTCCATTTCGCAATCCCCGTAAAATTATCAGGTACGATAGCAAGTGTATTATTCCCAGGTTGTAAATCAAAATAACGCGCCCCAAAGTCTTTGATATCTTTTCTATTCTCGCCGTTTATTAATAATTCACCTGTCTGGTGATCGAAGATAACCTTATCCCCTGCATTAGCAATATATGGCACTTTCTCATCTTGCTTGTTCATTTCCCAAACCTTAATATCTTTGACCGTCATACTCGCATGTAGTTTATCCGGCCACTTCCGCATAGCCACCTGTACTTGTGTAATAGGTGCGCTGTATTCATTTTCATAGTCCGTATATACGTAAGCAGACGATACCCAATTATGTTTACCGTCGGGTTGAACTAGCGCAAAATAAGGACGAAAACGATTGCCGTCACGGTATATTCTCAGCATGCCATAAAAGTTATTCCACGCAGGGGCATAGTCTGGTGAACGGTAGTAGTTTTCTCTGTTTGTCAGATTACCTAATTGAAACTTCCCTTGATTCTGTTCTTTTCCTCGCCATACATCTTCAATACCAATTTTAGCAACAATATTATTTGCGGAATCTTTTAAGTAAATCTCAATCATGCCTGTGCCGTTTCCAACGTTTAGAAGTTCCACTAATACATCCATGCGAAAATCCTGTAATGGGCTACTCAAAGACGTTTTGATAGATGGCCCTTGCCACGCATACGGTGTAATTGCTGCCCCAAAAGTATCTGGGATAAACCCTTCAGGGGTTGCTAAAACGTTGCCATCCACATAACCATTATCAACATTATTCGCTACTGTCCACCCGGTCAGGCTTGTACAGGGGTCGTTCAAAATTAATGTATTCTGTTCATAAGTTTGAACGTCCATACGACTAGGGCTGCCTAACATCATGTAATCATTGTTTTCGTTAGCAATTGCAATATAGGTAGTTGGTTCTGTTACGTCTAACTCAAATATTGGTTTTGTTGGTGCGGTTCCTCCTACGTTTATGATGGTTCCTGTATTGGAGTTTAATGTGGCTGTTTGTTCAGGTCCATATTTGTATGGATCAAATCTAGCAAACGAAATAGTAAATATATGATTACCGTTGACCTCCACGCCTTCACTAACGTCATTAAACATTCCGAAATACGTTTTATTTGGTTCATCCGAAAATACCAAAGAAACAGCATCCTCT
>JBDNGJ010000249.1:0-38489 GCA_041689365.1 Virgibacillus sp. | reverse complement strand
TAAACATCCTATCTGATTATTATTCGTCTTTAAAGTGGGAAGTTTTATTTATGTCCCTGTTTTTTTGGTAGTTAATAAAGTAAAGTATAAGTACTTTCTACCCAGACGGAATATTGAAACTTTCCCCTTGAGAGGAAAGTTGGTCAATTAAATCTATTAAAATAAGGACAAAATTTGAACTACTTTTCAGGCCTTTGAGCATAAATTTACATTAATATCCATTTATTTGGTGAATTTGAGCCATAGTTGTCACTATTTCTGTAATATAACTGTAAAATTAGGGAGAAAAAAACACATAAATTACACTAGAAGTTACCTTTTACACCAATAAACAGGCAATTAAGGGCGATTTATGTAAATTAATGGAAGTTATTATACATTTACTTTACATTTGCCTAGACTCTCTTTCATTATCTACCATTACTGTGGTAGATTAGACAATGACATTAGGAAAGTCTTTTGAACTAGAAACTATTAGAAAAAACTCAGGCAGTTACTTTTAACTGCTAGACAGATATATATGGCAAGGGGGAATACCACGTTGTTTAAAAGGAAGGTAAAGCCTGTAAGCAACATATCAAATAGGCGAAGCAAATTCAGCATGCTGAAAAAAGTCGCAATGATGACATGTATCGGACTGTCATTTACATTTACAACAGTATATGCTGATGATAATAGTGACTCTTTAGAAACTATTTACCACGTTTATGTAGATGGTAAACATATTGGAAAAGTTAGTGACAAAGAAACTGTTCAGGACATTATAGATGCAAAGGTCAGCCAAAAAAGCAAGGAGTTTGGAAACTTATCCATAGCTGTTGGTGAAAAAGTGTCGCTTGTATCTGAGCATGTGTTTGACCCTACATATAATAAAGATAATGTAGAAAAGCTGCTTAAAGAAGATCTTTCAGCTAAAGCAGAAGCAGTTCAATTAATTATAGGGGATGAAACGGTTGGCTTTTTTAAGGATCAAAAGACAGCTGATAAAGTATTAAAAGCTTACAAAGCAAAATTTGTCGATGATAAGGTACTTGAGAAACTGACAAACAGACAAAGTGAATCTGACAGTAAAGATAAACCAAACAAGAAAAAGCAGGATAAAAAATCGAATCTTGCTATCGGTGACTCTATTATTACAGACGTAACTTTATCGGAAAAAGTTTCATTTTCTGATGAAAAAGTTAAACCGGAGAATGTGCTGAACGTAAAACATGGGTTGAAAATGCTTGAGAAAGGTACTTTAGAAGATAAAGTACACAAGGTTGAAAAAGGAGAAGTACTTGGTTCTATTGCAGACGAGTATGACTTATCAGTTGAAAAGTTACTAGATTTAAATAAAAAATTAAATAAAGAATCTGTTCTGCAAATTGATCAGGAAATTCATGTGACGGATTATCAGCCGTTTGTTGACGTTATCGTCAAGAAAGAAAAAGTAGTAGAAGAAACAATTGATTATGAGACAGAAGTAAAAGAATCAGATGACATGTATAAAGGCGATAAAAAAGTAAAACAAGAAGGACAAAAAGGTAAGAAAAAAGTCCATTATGCGCTTAAGATAAAAAATGGAAATATAGTTAATAAAGAAACAGTGACTGAAAAAACAACAAAAGATTCAGTTAAAAAGGTTATTATTAAAGGAACTAAAGTTGTGCCATCACGCGGGACAGGTGAACTACACTGGCCAGCAGTTGGTGGGTACGTCTCCAGTAATGTTGGTATGCGTTGGGGGTCAATGCATAAGGGAATGGACATAGCACAGCCAAGCAACCGTTCTATTTTGGCTGCTGATAACGGAACAGTCGTATCAGCCGGATGGGATAGTGGCGGTTATGGCAACAAAATTGTTATTAATCATAATAACGGGATGAAAACCATTTATGCACATCTTTCATCCATTAGTGTGAGTCCAGGCCAGACGGTAGAAAAAGGCAGTAAGATTGGTGTAATGGGAACAACAGGAAACTCAACGGGTATACACCTGCACTTTGAACTTTACAAGAACGGTTCCCTGCAAAACCCGCAGAAACATTTGTAGAAAACAAATAGCATTGTGACTGACTCCACAGAATAAGGAGTCAGTCTTTTTTCATATGCAAGACATTTGAGCCAAAGTACGATAAAATAGAGCAAAGGAACGTTGAAAAGGATGTGACTAAAATGAGTCAAAAGATTTTAGTAGTAGATGATGAACAACCAATTGCAGACATTTTAAAATTCAACTTAGAAAAAGAAGGCTATCAGGTAGTTGTCGCTTACGATGGCGATGAAGCAATCGATCTTGCAGGGACTGAAAAACCTGATTTAGTTCTATTGGATATAATGTTGCCGAATAAAGATGGAAATGAAGTTTGCCGTGAAATAAGGAAGACGCAATCAATGCCAATTATTATGCTAACGGCTAAGGATGCAGAGATTGACAAAGTATTAGGCCTAGAGCTTGGAGCAGATGACTATGTGACAAAGCCGTTTAGTAATCGTGAGATAATCGCAAGGGTTAAGGCAAATTTGCGCAGACAGCAGCAATTACCTGAAGACGGGGTTAAAACCACTAAGAATATTGAAATTGGAAGACTTGTAATACACCCGGATGCATATGCAGTAACACGTGACGGAGAACAAATGGAATTGACGCATCGTGAATTTGAGCTGCTGCATTACTTAGCACGGCATACCGGACAAGTTATGACACGTGAACATTTACTTGAAACGGTATGGGGCTATGACTACTTTGGCGATGTACGAACAGTGGATGTTACTGTAAGACGCCTTCGTGAAAAAATTGAGGAGAATCCAAGTAACCCAATATGGATTGTTACACGTCGTGGTGTGGGATATTATTTACGTAAGCCCGAACAGGAGTAGGTTTTATGCATAAAGTAGGTTTTTTCCGCTCGATACAATTAAAGTTTATTATTATTTTTATATTGCTGCTGCTTGTGGCAATTCAGGTTATCGGGTCTTATTTTGCACGAGAATTGGAAGATGAGCTGGTTAAAAACTTTGAAGAATCTATTGAATCGACGGTTGATATTTTACAAGTGAACATGAAACAGGCATTCAGCAAAGATAGACCTGAGGACGGAAGTGGTCCGACACTTCAGCAAGAAGTTCAGGATATTGTCAGGGTAAACAACACGGATAAAATTATTAATATACAAGTAGTTGATATGCAAAGCAGAATTATCGCTACAAGTAATAGTTCGGGCAGTAATAATATTGAAAAAAAAACGACAAGTGACTTTATTAAAAATACATTGCGCTTCGGCTTTGCTGATTCTGACAAGGTGTATAATACGGAAAGAAATTTAATCTATCGAAGAACTGTCCCAATCTCAAATGATGAAGAAAAGCAGGTTGGGGCTCTTTATATAGAGGCTTCGATCAATGGTGTATATAATCAAATGGAGGATATTAATAACATCTTTCTGCGTGGCTCCATATTAGCAATAACAGTATCAGCCTTTTTGGGAATTTTGGTTGCCAGAACCATCACAAAGCCAATTATGGAAATGCGAAGGCAGACACAAATAATGGCTAAGGAAGACTTTTCTCAGAAAGTAAACGTTTATGGGTCGGATGAGATTGGTCAGCTTGCTGTATCCTTTAATGATTTAAATGCAAAATTTAAGCACTCCAGGGCTTTAACGGAAGAGGAACGCCGAAAGCTTAGCTCCGTGTTATCCAGTATGTCAGATGGTGTCATTGCAACCGACAAGTCAGGAGCAGTCACATTGATGAATGATGCAGCTGCAAGACTTATTGGCCGCAGTCCTGAAGAAGCACACGGGGAATTTTTACTTGATGTACTTGAGTTAGATGAAAAAACTGTAGATATTTCTGATTTACCGGATAGTGGTTCTATGATTATTGACTTCAGTGACCAAGATAATTTCTTTTTAATTCGTGCCAACTTCTCTACTATTGTGGATGACGAAGCGGATATTACAGGGTTTATAACAGTGATTAGTGACGTTACCGAACAGCAGAAAGTCGAGCAGGAGCGCCGTGAGTTCGTCTCAAATGTGTCACATGAATTACGGACTCCACTTACAACAATGCGCAGTTACATTGAGGCTTTAACAGAAGGTGCATGGGAAGATAAGGAAATTGCACCTAAATTCTTAAGTGTTACCCAAAATGAGACAGAACGCATGATCCGTATGGTGAATGACTTGCTGCAACTTTCTAGAATGGATGATAAAGATTATTCACTACAGAAGGAAAAAACTGATTTCATCACATTCTTCCACCATGTAATAGATCGATTTGATATGAATGTCTCAGAAAAAATAACCTTGCAGCGTGAATTGCCGAATAGCCAGTTCTATGTATGGATGGACAAAGACAAAATGACCCAGGTTCTTGATAACATTATATCGAACGCTATTAAGTATTCACCGGAGGGTGGAACCATTCGTTTGAGTGTGGTGAAGCAGAAGAATCAAATGCTGGCAAGTATTGAGGATCAAGGTATGGGTATTGCGTATGAAAAGCTTGATAAAATATTTGAACGTTTTTACCGTGCAGACAAAGCCAGAACACGTAAGCTTGGTGGGACAGGTCTCGGTCTTGCAATAGCGAAAGAAATGGTTGACGCACATCATGGTAAAATATGGGCCAAAAGTAAAGAAGGTAAAGGGACAACCATTCTCTTTACACTCCCGCTAATGAATAAGAAGCGGAGGGGTAAAAAATGAAGCTTGAGACGATAAAGTCATATATATTAATAATATTAGTAGGGGTAAGTCTTCTGCTTACATTTGCTTTATGGAGTTATCAGCCTCAATACCCGACTGTAAAAACAGAAGAATTTGTTGATAGTGTTGACCTTGGGGGCGAAAAGGAGAAAACACTGGAACTGATTGAACCAAAATCCATTATTTTCGAGAATGCTAATAACTACTACAGTTTTACGGAAGAAACGGACCGTCAAACACTTTATGAGGATATGCATGAGTGGGTTCTCTATGAGTTTCAAACAAATAATGTCAGCGAAAGACCATCAAGGGAAAATCAGTTGGAAATTATATTTCCTGAATCTCTATCGATGGAATTGGCTGGAGAACTGTTCACATTTAATGAAGATGTTATGCTGCCAGACTGGAAATTTGACCGGTTGTTTATCACATTTAATACGAATTCTTCTTCGCTGAACATTATATTCAGGTCAGCAGATGGCCAGCAGCAAGCAACAGCAGTAGTCAATAACCCGGATAAATATGAGCAATTATGGGGTTACCTGACAACATTTGAAGGGTTAAGTGAATATTTACGGGTTGATATAGCTGAGTCACCAATTTATATCCCTAAAAATAATGTAGTTGCACCTAGCAGATCGATAGCCGTTAGTGATATTAATCAGAATCTGATGATAGATGCATTGTTTACTAACACTGATATTGTAAGAGGAACTCAGGTTAATCCAAATGAATTTTACTATACAGATAGCACACGGGGAATTATGCATATCTATCAGAATGGGAGAACAATGGAATTTCGAAATCCAATCCAGTCGCCATATCAACAAATGAGCCAGAATGATCTCATTGAACGGAGTAAAACAAACATTAATGAGAACAATGGATGGACTGATGAATTTAATTTGATGAGTATTAATACAGTGTCAAATACAATCAGCTATCAAATGTATTATCAAGGTTTTCCAGTATACAGCAATACCAATTCATCTATTATTAAACAGCAATTTCGAGGGGCGGAACTAAACTATTACAGCCGTCCATTATTCACATTGAACAACCTGCTAGGCGGTGATGACACTGTTGAGTTACGATCAGGCAGTGACGTGGTCTTTTATTTAGAAAATACCAAAAGATATAGCATGGAAAACATTACAGATATAAAAGTCGGCTACCTTTTGACATATCGTGGCAGCGATGATGCGGTCACATTAGAACCAGCGTGGTTCATCCATTATAATGGAAGCTGGCAGGAAATAAATTTTGAAGAAATAACACAGCAAAAAGGAGGGAGTTGAGGATGCAATGGAAACAAATCAAAACGCTATTTATCCTCTGCTTCTTCATTCTAAATGCTTATTTGCTATTTATGTTCTTTGATAAACTGGAAGAGCTGGATTATGGACTAGCTGAAAACAATGAAGCATCTACGTTCAAGGAGCAGCTTGAAAATGAAAATATAGAGATAAGTGCTGAATTACCAGAACAAGAGTTAAAAGAGTCCTATATATCGGCTAATCAAAAATCGTTTACTGACAAAGAAGTGGAATCGTTGAACGGACTTGGTAATCAGCAATCAGAGGTTATTGGTGGAAACTTTATCGTATCCCAATTTGATGAACCTGTTACGATACCTGAAGATGCTGATAATAATTTGATAAGTGAAATTGTAAAAAGCAAAATTCTGTTACCGGAAAACTATATGTACGGTACGTGGAACAAGGAAATGAATGTACTTGTTTTCTTCCAGAAAAAAAAGGGTCTTCCAATTTATTATAATCAAAACGGAATAGTTGTTGTATATCTTAATAGTAGTAATGAAATGATCTTTTACACGCAGACAATGTTGGGAGAGGCTGAAACACCTACAGAGGAAAAGTCACTCATTAAACCTATTGACGCAATACAGGTATTATTCGATGGAGACAGGCTGTGGCCTGAAGATGAAATTACCGATGTTAATATGGGATTTCATCAACGAATACCGTTGCTAAGTGGTGAACAGCTTTTTGCGCCGACATGGACAATAACTGTTAATGGGGAAGAAAACTTTTATGTAAATGCTATGGAGAATCTAGTGTTTTCCAGTGATGAAATGACATTTTTAACTACTTATACAACAGATATAATAGAAACAATTCAGTCACTTAAAGATGATAATGAAGTAAAGGAATATGTTTTAAATCATTTAGATACAATGCCAATAGATAATCGGAGTGATACAGAATGACGTTACGTTTTAGTGTGCTCGCTTCAGGAAGTACGGGAAACGCTTTTTATATAGAATCAGATAAGCAAAAGCTATTGGTTGATGCAGGGTTAAGTGGAAAGCAAATGGATCGGTTGCTTGGAGAAATTCAGGTTAGCCCCTCAAGCCTATCAGGAATTCTTGTAACGCATGAGCACAGCGATCACATTAAAGGTCTTGGAATAATAGCCAGAAAATATAATTTGCCTATTTATGCAAATGCTAAAACATGGAAGGCGATGGAGAACTCTATTGGCTCCATTTCGGTGGATCAGAAATTTCACTTTAATATGGAAGAAATAAAAACATTTGGTGATATTGATGTAGAATCTTTCGGCGTTTCCCATGATGCTGCCGAACCAATGTTTTTTACATTCCGTCAAAGCGGCAAGAAGGTAGCGCTGGTAACCGATTTAGGCTATGTATCAGAGCGGATTAAGAAAACAGTTGAAGATGCGGACGCTTATATATTTGAGGCTAATCATGATGTAGGAATGCTCCGAATGGGTCGGTATCCGTGGAATGTGAAACGACGCATACTAGGTGATAACGGCCATGTTTCTAATGAAGATTGTGGAATTGCTTTAGCCGATATAATTAGTAACCGGACAAAGCGTATTTATTTGGCCCATCTGAGCCAAGATAACAATATGAAAGATTTGGCTCGCATGTCAGTTGATAGCATGCTGCAGGAACGTGGCATCAAGCTGGATTTATATGATACAGATCCAAAAACGCCAACTACATTATATGATGTTGGTTAATAAATCTGCAATTTTGGTAATACTATAGAAATAGCCAGCGATAAAGATCTTTGTTCGTAATATGATATAGGATGCGACACAATGTGAAAAGTAATTTATGTGCGATGACATCGCTCCGGAAATACACTTCGCTTTCCGTGGGCGGCTGATGAGCCTCCTTGCTCCTACGTCGCTGCGTAGTCTCATCTAGGCCTCAGCTCCCACAGGAGTCTACGTGTATTTCCTCCGCTGGGTATTGCTCATTTATTCAAAAGAATAAATGCATGTTGTGATGATATAAACAAGATTTTAGACCATCTAAACCAGCAGGTGGAATATGTAAGACTCCTGTGGGACAGCGAGCCTAAGAGACCCCACGGACAGTGAGTATATTCCAACTGCGTGTTAGAGTAGCCACACTAAATACTACGAATCGGTCATACTCAGTCTACGTCGCAGTATATAGGAACTGCGAAGCTTTAAAAGACTAAGATTCACGAACAGAGCCTTTAAGAAAAAGGGGATGGTTCAATGGGTTATTTTGATGATGACTATCAGCCTCCAGACCAAAATAATAAACGAAACCGATGGCTGGTTCCTGCTCTAGCAGGAATAATTATTGGTATGATTATTATATTGGTTGCTTTACCCACCTTATTGAAATCAGATGTATTACCAAAAGCGTGGACTGCTCCTATAGAAACTGCAAGTGACAATACAGACAGCAATCCTGAATCAAGTGGCTATGTTTCTGTTGATGTTTCAACTCAAATAACAGATATTGTGGAGAATGTTTCTCCAGCAGTAGTAGGTGTAGTAAATATTCAGCATCAGGGTAATTTCTGGGAACAACAGGGCGGAAAAAATGGTCAGAATGGCCAGAATCAAACAGGCACAGGTTCAGGAGTTATTTATAAGAAAGCAGATGGTTATGCTTACGTTATAACAAATCATCACGTAATCGAAGGTGCAGATACGGTTGAAGTAGTTTTATCAAGTGATAAACATATAGAAGCAGAGATACTTGGCAGCGATTTGTTCTCCGATTTGGCCGTATTGCGAATGGATGGAAAGCAAGTTCAGAAACCCATTGAAATGGGGACATCCGAAAACGTAAAAGTAGGCGAACCGGCAATTGCAATTGGTAATCCACTAGGTATGATGTTTTCAGGTTCCGTAACACAAGGAGTCATAAGTGGAAAACAGCGAACAATACCGCAGGATTTTAATCAGGACGGACGTGCTGACTGGCAAGCCGAGGTAATCCAAACAGATGCTGCGATAAACCCGGGCAACAGTGGGGGAGCTCTAATTAATATGAACGGAAATTTAATTGGAATTAACTCGATGAAAATCAATCAGGAAGCAGTAGAAGGAATTGGCTTTGCAATCCCGATTGATTCTGCCAGACCTATTATAGAAGAACTTGAAAAGACGGGGAAAGTTACGAGGCCTTACTTAGGTGTTGAAATATATTCACTTGAAGAAGTACCACAGACAGAATGGGATGATACCTTAAATCTTCCTGAAGGTGTAAATGGTGGGGTTTATGTATGGAGTGTTGAATCACTATCCCCAGCAGATGAAGCAGGAATTGAACGGCTCGATGTAATTGTCGCAGTTGGTGGCAAAGAAGTAATGAATATCATTGATTTAAGAAAAGTTTTATACCAGGAAAAAGAAGTCGGTGATTCATTAAAGGTTACCTTTTACAGAGATGGTGAGAAGAAAGAAACAACAATTAAATTAGGCGAACAACGAAACTAAAGGCTAACTTCCAAAGTTAGTCTTTTTTTATATGGCTGTATTCTAAAATTATGTTGTTTCTGAACAAAAGATATAAAATGCGACGTAGTGAAGATTTTCTTTTGTTCTAATGATGGCTGAGTGCTTCGATTCGTTCCGGCAGAATACTTCGCTTTCCATGGGCACGACCTCATTTAGTTGCTTCTTCCGGGGTCTTCGGAACGTGCTGTTCCCATAGGAGTCTGCGTATTCTGCCTCCACTGGAAGAGGCTTTGCGATTAGAGTCTAAAGTGTTCCCTATGGCTAAGAAGCAATATCACAGGAAGTATTGATTAATTTACAGGATAAAGTGAGCAAAACCTAGCGGAGGAAATACATGGAGACTCCAGCGGGAAAAGCAACAGCTGAAGATCCCGCAGGAAGCGGTTTTTGCTTCCGAGGAAGCTGAAGCGTTGCCCGCGGAAAGCGAAATGTATTTCCGCAGCGGCATCATAGCACTCAAACTTTATAAAAAGTACGTCGCATTTTATATCAACTACGATGGTAAAGGGCAATAAAGTTTTCTAAAGGAGCCTATCTTATCCACAGACTGTGAATAGATTGTTTATAACATCCATATATTGTACGGAACATTTATTCTATAACTAAATAAGTGCGAACATTTGTGCATATGTGGATAGAATTGTGGATAACTATCTGTTTTACTTAGGAATAGCTGTGTGATAAGTTATTTAGTATACGAAATATTAGAATACGAAGTAAAGAGGGGATAAATCATGGAGATGGATGAGTTTTCACAATCCGGTCCGCAAATTGCACAATTGTTTCGAGAAATTAATGCAATAATGAATCAGCGGCTGCGTAAAACGTTTCTTGGAATGGGAATAACCCCGCCACAAATGATGGTATTAAATTATTTATACAAGCACAACGATCGTAAGGTTAGTGACATTAGTAAGCATTTAAATTTAGCAGCAAGTACTGTATCAAGTATTCTGGATCGCTTGGAACGAAATGAACTTATTACACGTGAAAGGAATAACGGTGATAAACGTGTCGTGGAAATAGCTTTATCGAACAAGGCAATTGAAATTAAGAATTCCCTTAATACTGGAATGTCGGAATTTATGGAAGATATGACCCAGACTGCCAGTGAAGAAGAAGTTGAAAAAATTATGAACGGCTTAATTTTAATGAAGGAAGTATTAAAACGAAATAGTCTGGATGGAGGGGAAGAGTCACATGACTAATATTGTGGAAGTTAACGACTTAAAAAAGTACTATAAGGATTTCGAAGCAGTTAAAGGTGTCAATTTTTCTGTGGAAGAGGGTGAGATATTTGGTTTTCTTGGGCCAAATGGTGCCGGAAAAAGCACGACCATCAATATGTTATCCACAATTAACAAACCTACAAGTGGTGAAGCGACAATTAACGGATTCAATATTGTAGCTGATAAGAATAATGTACGTGAAAGCATTGGCCTTATTTTTCAGGAGTCCACACTGGATGAAAAACTGACAGCTAATGAAAATTTAATGCTCCACTGTCGTTTTTATAAAGTTCCAAAAGAAAAACGGGAAGAACGTATTCAGGAAGTACTGGAGATAGTTGATCTGACAGACAAGCGCAAGCAGGTAGTTGAAACATACTCAGGTGGAATGAAACGCAGATTGGAAATAGCCCGTGGGTTACTGCATTATCCAAGGGTGCTATTTCTTGACGAACCAACTGTAGGACTTGATCCACAAACCAGAAATCACATATGGGAGTATATTTTACGATTAAAGAAGAAGGCCGGTATCACGATATTTTTAACGACGCATTATATGGACGAGGCGGAAATCTGTGATCGAGTTGCCGTGATGGACCATGGAGAAATGATTGCGCTAGATACCCCTGAGAAGTTAAAAACAAATGTCGGCGGAGACATTATCGAAATAAGAACAGTTGATAACGAAAAAGCGAAAACGGAGATAGAAAAGAGCTATAATCTCGAAGTTAAGGAAGTGGATGATGCTTTAACGTTTCAGGTAGATAAAGGAAATGAATTCCTCGTTCAATTCATAAAGGAATTTTCAATCAGAATATTAACCGTTAATCTGCGCAGGCCAACATTAAATGATGTCTTTTTAAACTTAACAGGTCGTGAAATCCGAGAGGAAACAGTATCGAAGAAAGATGTTAAACATGCAATGAGGAGGGGTCACTAGTGGAAGCAGTTTTCGCCGTATGGCAGCGGGATGTCATAAAGTTTTTCCGAGATAAAGGGCGTTTGATCGGGTCATTTGCTATGCCATTCATGTTCCTGATTTTATTTGGCAGTGGAATGAGTGGTGCTATGCAGGCAATGCTTGGTAGCGATTCAAGTGGCGGCCCATTAGCTGATTTTGATTTTGTTGAGTTTATGTTCCCGGGGATTATTGGTATGACGGTTTTTAATACGGCAATCTTCTCTGCTCTATCAGTTGTACAGGATAAGGAATTCGGCTATATGCGTGAAATACTTGTTTCACCAATGTCACGTGTATCAATCGCTATTGGAAAAGTGCTTGGTGGAACAACCGTCGCTGTTATACAAGGCTTGATGATGCTGATTTTTGTTCCATTTATCGGAGTTTCGATAACTTTTATGATGATAGTGCAGTTGATACCAATTATGTTTCTGGTAGCATTCACTATATCTGCAATTGGGTTATTAATCGCCAGTATATTGAAAACAGCACAAGGATTTCAAATGGTTATTCAAATTCTGTTATTCCCTATGCTATTTTTATCTGGTGCGATGTTCCCGTTAAACGGGTTACCATTATGGATGGATATCATTGTGAAAATAAATCCACTGACATACTCTGTTGACATGTTTAAAGAAATAATCCTGCAGCCAGAAACAATGAGTGCCCCACTGCGGCAGGCAATGGGACTGGATTTAAAAGTATTTGATCATATTATTACGTTTACAGAAGAGGTTGTTGTTGTTGGAGTTATTGGCGCTATTTTTGTTGTGCTTGCTACCATGAAGTTTTCCAACGCAGAATCATAAAGTATTAGGTAAGTGTTTTGCCTGGTGCGTTCTGCCAAAGAAGTATGAGCAAGATAAGCATGACAATATCAAGTCTTGCTTCAAATGCAAAAGAAAGAAAGCCTTGATGTGTAGTTAAGATAGGCAGTTTTGTCATAAAAATAGCTGCTAAGATAATAAATATGAGTGCTGCGGTAGCGCGTTTAAGATACAACTGGCTAATAATCAGTGCGCCGCACACTATTTCTGTAATGGCAACAAGAAAAAGAACTGATTCCGGATATGGTAATCCTAAATTGCTGAAAACTATTTTAAAGTCATCAACGAGTAACTTCAGAATTCCAGTTGTTATAAATACGTAGCCTACTGCATAACAAATCCAATTTATCACAGGTAATTTCTTCATAAGTCGTCCACCTCCAAAAAGTTTATATGTTATACATATGCAAGAACATAGACAACCTTGACAACCTTTTTCGATGGCAAGTCCTCTTTATTGCCAGGCTTCTTAATTAGACTTATAATTCCTTTAGATTAACTGAAAAGGAAGTGCAACTCTTGATTCGACGTTTTTTTGCTTACTACAAACCGCATCGGCGTTTATTTATTATTGATTTCACAGCAGCAGTATTTGTTGCGTTATTGGAACTTGCTTTTCCGATTGCAGTCCAGGAATTTATTGATAGATTATTACCAAGAGATAATTGGGATTTAATTATCATAGTCAGTATTGGATTATTACTGATTTATTTACTTAGTACATTTTTGCAATATGTTGTGACATACCTTGGTCATAAACTTGGGGTTAATATTGAAACGGATATGCGCCAGGATTTGTTCCACCATGTTCAACGCCAATCATTTCGTTTTTTTGATAATACAAAAACAGGACATATAATGAGTCGGATTACCAATGATTTGTTTGATATAGGAGAGCTGGCACACCATGGACCAGAGGACTTTTTCATTGCGATTATGACGTTTGTTGGCGCATTTTGGTATATGTTCTATCAGAATGCACAGCTGGCATGGATTATTTTAATTGCTGTACCATTTCTAATCTTTCTAATTGCTTACAGTAACATTAAAATGAATAAGGCCTGGCGAGCAATGTACCATGATATTGCCGAGGTGAACGCACGGGTTGAAGATGCTGTTTCGGGTGTCAGAGTTGTCCAATCATTTACAAATGAAAAATTTGAGATGGAACGTTTCACAAAGGACAATTACAGTTTTCGTAAAGCAAAAGTTGGAGCGTACAAAGTAATGGCATTTGTCCATTCGAACATATACATGATGATGCGCTTGATCGTTATAATCGTATTAGTAGTTGGGGCATGGCTTAGCTTTAACAATGAAATTACAACGGGAGAACTAGTTGGTTTTGTACTGCTTGTTAATGTGTTATTCAAGCCGATTGAGAAGATTAGCGCCTTGCTCGAGTTATACCCGAAAGGAATGGCAGGCTTTAAACGTTTTACCGATTTATTGGACATAGAACCAGATGTCGTTGACCATGACAGTGCAAAGCCGGTCAATGCATTAAAAGGAAATATCGCATTCGAGGATGTTACATTTGGTTATGAAAAAACGCAAGCACATGTTTTGAAGTCTCTCAGCCTAAACATTCAATCAGGTGAAACAGTTGCATTTGTCGGACCATCTGGGGCTGGTAAAACAACGATTTGTTCACTTATTCCAAGGTTCTATGATGTTGATGATGGGAGCATTAAGATTGATGGACTGGACCTTAGAGATATGACGAAAGAATCGTTGCGACATCAAATAGGCGTTGTACAGCAGGATGTATTTTTATTTACCGGTACATTAAGAGATAATATTGCCTATGGAAAGCTTGATGCAACTAACGATGAAATTGAGCATGCTGCAAAACAAGCACATATGGAGGAATTTATACAAGAACTGCCGGATGGCTATGAGACGCAAGTTGGTGAACGTGGCTTGAAATTATCAGGAGGCCAGAAACAGCGTATTGCGATTGCACGTATGTTTTTAAAAAATCCACCTATCCTGATTTTAGATGAAGCGACATCAGCCCTGGATACAGAAACGGAAACGATAATCCAAAAAGCATTAACAGAACTTACAAAAGACAGGACTACACTAATCATTGCTCATCGATTAGCGACAATTAAGAATGCCGATAGGATCATGGTGGTAACCAAGGATGGTATTGAAGAAGAAGGAAGTCATGATGAATTATTGGAGCGTAACGGGATATTTGCTCATCTGCATAAGGTACAGATGAGGTAATGGAAAAAAGAGTACTATAACAAATAGAAGCATATTAAAACAATTTGTATTAGGTTATCAATGGAAGAAGAAAGATATAAGTCCATTTCAACTTTAAAAGGATTAGATGATCAGTATTATTTGTAGAAAGATGTATTTATAAAAAAATAGAGGATCATCCATATTAATTCTAACTAATATGGATGATCCTCTGTATCTCTTACAAACTGCCTGCTTAGTTAAGCAGAAAACTTTATTTAGATTGTCCGATTAATCAATCTTAAAAAATAAGTAGGATACTTTGTTAAGATTTATAATTTCACTTTTTTATTACTATTTTCTCTTTTCAAGTGCTTTAACTAATTCTTCTCCCATGAGTTCAGAAGAGAATGGGTCCCGGCTTGTTACAATTTGATTGTCTGCCCATACAGCATGAGCTTTTTGGTTAAGATCGCCTTTATCATAGTTTGCGATTTCTGTCATTTCTTGTTCAAGGCTAAATGGAAGAATATCCAATAACCCTTCTGGTTCGATTTCATCCGGGTAACCAGTTACTTTCTTACCTGCAATAATACTTTCTCCATCAGGGCGTGTTGTCCAAATCAGTGGGGCTGGCCCATGACATTCCGCAGCGACTATTCCTTCATTATCATAAATCGTATTAATAATACGATGTAAATCCTCATTTTTTGCAAGGTCATACATGGCACCATGACCGCCAATAACTAAAACTACATCATAATCTGCTGGGTTTACATCTGAAAGCTTTTGCGTTTCATCTGCTTTCCCTGATTCATACAGTTCCTTATACGTTCCTTCGGGGTCATATTCCTCACTAATACTTATTTGATCAATGTCAGGTTTCCCCCCAAGAGGTGAAGCTAAATCAACTAGATGACCAGACTTTTCTAGAAGTTCCATGGGTGCAAATAATTCCTCACCCCACCAACCCGTTTTATAATTATTTTCTTCATCTTTATATCCACTTGATAATACTGCTAATACTTTTGCCATTTTATATTCCTCCTAAGCTGTGGAACTATTGTCTATCAAAAAGGTCTCAAAAAAGGAAGGCCCTAAGGATCCATTTGTGAATCGGTTGCCTTGTGATAACGCCCCAGCATGCATTAACTGAACGATGATTTGGCCACGTTTTTGATGAACCGCATCAGTAACCTTTTTACTTGTTCAGCATTGTTTATGCCAGACTGATTAGAATAACCTCATTTCATAAACATAGTTTATTATGCACTAATGAAATTAAAATAATTCCTAATCACCTTGTAATAATAAGGCTATTTCGCATTATATACCCCTAATAGTAAATCAGTCTAAAAAAATGCTTACACTATCAAGCAATACTTAAATTTGTAAAGCTTCTGAACAGAATAAGTAATAAAAGAGTGTTTATACATTAGATGGAAGCTTATATCCTGTTTACCAGAGTGGTGGATTGCTATGGAAATCATTTTATTTTGGGATTCCAACTTTATGCTTATGACCCAGGAATAATTCATTTGACTTATTTTGAAAGCAAGTGATGGGCAAGCGATAAGCCAAGTTATCTAAGTTATCCCCAAAATCCTGTGGATAGCCTGTGTATAAGTTGTTGATTTTAGGTAATTTGGATAATTATTTGTTAAACTGAAGATAACCATCAAATTATTTATAAGGAGGAGAGACAATGGAACGGTTAAGTGAAGAGCAAATCACTAAAGAATTGGCAAATTTGCCTGATTGGAAGCGACTTGATGATAAGTGGATTGAACGCAAATACCGCTTTAAAGACTTTCTAAATGGTGTACGGTTTGTTGATCAGATAGCAGTATATGCAGAAGAAAAACAGCATCACCCTTTTATTTCGATAGATTATAAAGTTGTCACTGTAAAAATTTCATCGTGGCAAATGAAGGGATTAACGGATTTGGATTTTGAGATGGTTAACCACTTTGACAAACTTTATAATGAGGCAGATAAATAAATTAACACAACATTTTGTCGATATTTCCCGGGAAATGACGAACCCCTCTGCCTTTGGCTAGAGGGGTATTATAATAGTACCTAGGTTAAACCAATCATTTCAACAAAATCATCAATTGCTCCATAAAAACGTTCGACACCATGTACATAGTAAAATACTGATGCTGTTGTTTTATCTATTATGTCAGCAGAATAAATATAAACGCGTTTTTCTAATGCAAGTGCCATTCCTAGCTCTGTATGGCTTCCTTTTCCGCCAGGCAGCAAAAGAAGGAAGAAGTCACAGTTAAGAACTGCTTCTTTCTCAAGTTTACCAATTGTTCTGAGTGCTTGTTCGCTTGTTGCTCGCTGGTTTCTCGTCCAGTCATATGTAAGGTTATACCCTCTTGACTGGAGCTTTTGTGTCACGTATTTCGCTTGCTCTTTATTTGCAAACCCTGAAGCAACGTAGAAATTCATAGGTTACGGCTCTCCCATTCACTCGCGAGCATTCCATAAATAACATGGTCCACATAGTGATCGTATAACCACTCTGCCTGCCGTATTTGTCCTTCTTTTACAAAACCTAGCCGTTCAGGAATTGCTCTGCTCCGTTTATTCTCATAAGCAGCACGGATTTCCACGCGGTTCATTTCAAGTGTATGGAATGCATAATCGATCAAGCCGCTTGTAGCGCGTGTCATGATCCCAAGGCCTTGGTAATTTGCTCCGAGCCAATATCCAATAGAAGCAATACGGTTTCTCCAACTAAAATTATTAAACCCAACCACACCAGCAAGTGACCCCTTGTAGAAAATTCCTGTCGTCATACCCTTTTTCTCATCATAGCTTTTCAGAGTGGAATTAATAAATTCTTTTGAGTCAGTAACTGTTGTTGTGTTGTCTACCCACGCGAGCCATTCTCGCAAAGTATTACGTGAAGTATCGGTTAATTGGAATAGAGATTCTGCATCATTGTTATCCAGGAATTTCAATATAATATCTTCATCAACTTCATAATAGAACATTTGGATCACTCCTCCTGTAACGGTTTAAAAATTATTTTATCATAAATATAAGTCCGTTACTTTATAAATTAAAAATAATATAATAAAAAGAGGCCGGGACAAAAGTGTTTCAATCAAAGTAAAATCCAAACTATGATCAACATGGAAAAATAGCTGAGTGCTATGACACCGCTTCGGAAATACACTTCGCGCACCTAGGGCAACGCTTTAGCCTCCTCGGAAGCAAAAACCGCTTCCTGCGGGATCTTCAGCTGTTGCTTCGACGAACAGGACGTTCTAGTACCGTTATGAGTAATATTTTCATTTCAAACGAAGCAAGTAACACATTTGGAATGATAATTGGTTTTATCCTTCTTGTTTCAGGATTTTGTTTGGGGTTTTACGGACTTATATCAAGCAACGACAAAGAAGAAATATAACATAATGTCGGGCTTAATCTTCAGCTAAGGGTGCTATTGTTCAATAGGAGCAGTCGCTTTCCTTGTTCAGCTAACGCAGCAGAATAATTGAATAGCCATTTTACATCTTTCCTGTAGTAGTCTGGTATTAGAAAGTATCCATAATGTTAGGGGAATTAATATGCTAAAGACATTATCTCTTATCGGAGACAGAATAACTAACAAGAATATTATTTGGGGAGTAGGTGGTTCACTTCTACTTAATTTTTACAACTTAATTGATAAACCAAATGATATAGATATTTTAGTGGATGAAATGAATGCTACCAAATTGAATGAAATGATGACGTCTATTGGGAAACCGAAAGAAGTAATACATTCTAACCCTTTTCGTACAACGTATTTCTCTAAATATAGTATTGATGATATTGATATCGATATAATGGCTGGATTTGCTATACAACATAATGAAGGGGTCTATAAGTTATCAACTCAACAGGGATCCATTGTTGCCCATAAAAAAATTAATAGGGTGGATATTCCTTTATATTCGCTTGAAGATTGGTATATCTTATACTGGTTAATTCCAAACAAACAAGAAAAAGCGATTCTTATTGAGAACTATTTCAAAACTAATGGGATAGAACATCCACAAATATTAGAAGAAGCACTGAAACAATCTTTACCACTGGAAGTGAAAGAAAGGGTAATAAGTTTATTAAGCTAACAGGCGCAAGAGTTTAACAAGGGATCGTTGTTTACGGGGATCCTATTTTGTATTTGAAGAATCATTGGAATTTTATGTAAAAATAATCTGTGAACAGATGTACTTAAATTAACGCAGCAGGTTTGTAGAAGAAGTATAAGAGGAGTTTGTATGAAAATTAGAGTGTATTAAATCGTTATTTAGAAAATTACAAGCCGATAGGTTGTAAAAAAACTATCGGCTATGGCTATGTTTCATACTTATTAAAGATTAACAGCCTTTGCTTTACGTGCTTGTTTTGAATGTAATCTTTTCATTGCAAATCTTGCAATGGGCTGTGCAATTAACAACTCAATCCAAAATGCTACACCAAAGTTCCTAAACCAACTGTGAAAAAAGTTCTGAAAAGGTTCAAGGCTTATTTGTTTCGTACCAACCCAAGTTCCGATAATTGTAAGAAGAATAGATAAGACTGTAACATTCAATAAAGTATTTAATAACACTCTAGCATTAAATCCATCTTTTTTTCCTACGAATTTTGGCATCACTTTACCAACTAATGGTCCCGCAACAAATCTTACTAATATAATGACGATAATCCATATAATCGGAATAACCTTTAAGGTTTCCAAGTAATTAACCTTACTGAAACCGAATTCCATCCCCATAATAATCGGTGCAATAGTGTTGACTGAAATAATCGAAATAATCAACATAAATATTATGCCCTCTTTTGGGGTTTGAGGCAGTCTATCTTCCCTATACATATTTTCACCCTCCGAAAAAATAAATTTTCAGATTGCAGACGTATCATTCGACATATATTTTTGGTTAGTGAAACTCATACCAATATCTCTACACACTGATTATTTAATTTTAAACACGTTTTCAAATGAATTCCAGTCTTGAAAAAATTGAATTTATGTGAGCAAATATGTCGTCCTTAAAAGTGGAAGGTTTTATATGTTGACGCATCCTCTTGCTTTTAATCTATGAGGCTGTTCACGCCCACCACATCTCACCAACAGACTCTTTCACCATAACGGGTTTCAAGTTCTCGACAGCTTTGGTGAACCCTTCATCAATGGACATTAATCCATCTTCATGTTCAATGCTGACGACATAATCATAATCCATAAGACGCAACGTGCTGACCATGTCTGCCCAAGTTTTGACGTCATGGCCAAAGCCAACTGTTCTGAAATACCAGGCACGATCACGCATTTCCGAGTAGTCGGTCATATCGGTTAGCCCATTTCGGTTCATGTTTTGCTGATCGATTATGGTATCTTTTGCATGGAAGTGATGGATTGCATTTTCACGTCCCAGAATTTTAATTGCCTCTACAGGGTCAATCCCCTGCCACCACATGTGGCTCGGATCAAGGTTGGCGCCAATTGCTGGACCACATGCTTCCCGTAAACGCAGCATGTTACCTGGTGTATGGACTGAAAAACCACCATGCAGTTCCAAACCGATCTTCACGTTATGGGCTGTTGCAAGATCATTTTTGTCCTTCCAATATGGGATCAATTTTTGTTCCCATTGCCATTTCAGTACTTCCTGAAAGTCGTGTGGCCATGGTGTTACAGGCCAGTTTGGATACAGTGCTCCTTCATGATCGCCAGGACAGCCTGAGAAAGTATTTACAACCGGAACATCAAGCTTGGAGGCGAGACGTATTGTCTTGTTCAGTAATTCATCCGCAGGTTCGGCAATTTTCTTTTGGGGATGAAGTGCATTGCCATGACAGCTTAGTGCACTTATTACTAATCCATAA
This sequence comes from Virgibacillus sp., assembly GCA_041689365.1. Taxonomy (GTDB): domain Bacteria; phylum Bacillota; class Bacilli; order Bacillales; family Amphibacillaceae; genus Lentibacillus. The sequence goes on along the minus strand of JBDNGJ010000249.1, from coordinate 17,911 downwards.
TCCGTGATCTTTTGTTTAAATTGCTGGAGCTTGGTTTCATCATTTAATAGTTCATCAACCTTGCAATGTGCATCCCCCGGAAATCCACCGGTACCTAATTCAACTGCTTCAAGTCCTTTTGAAGAAACATAACGTAACATATCATCAAAAGCCTTATCGGAAAATAATACTGTAAAAACACCTAATTTCAAAGAAAGGACCTCCTTTAATATAGTTATCAGAATATACTGCCTTGTAATCCATTACATTATTAACATATATAATTTATCCTATTAAATCAATAGTTTTACATAAATTAAATTTTTGTATTGACAGATAATTTGATATCGATTACTATAAAATTGTAAACGATTACAACGAAATAGTAAATTGATATCATGGAAAGTAGGACATAAAAGATGGCAAACATCCAGCAGGTTGCTAAACAAGCAGGAGTTTCCGTAGCAACAGTGTCCAGGGTATTAAATGGGCAAAGTACGGTAACCGCCAAAACAAGAATTAAAGTAGAAGATGCAATTAAAAAATTAAATTATGAACCAAGTTTGCTGGGGAGAAACCTACGAAACTCGGAAAGTCGAATTCTTTTAATTTTAATACCTAAGATTGCAAATCCATTTTATTTGGACATCATTAATGGAATAGAAACTGCAGCACTAAGTCAGAATTACAATATTCTTTTGTGTGAAACGGATTCGAATCCTGAACGGGAGAATATTTACTTTGATCTTGTCAGGAAAAAAATGGCTGATGGAATAATTTCGATGGATCCGGCTGTAAACATTGACACTTTAACTGAACTGGCCGAGCGTCATGCAATTATCCAATGCAGCGAATACTCAGAAGACAGCGGAATACCATATGTAACAATCGATAATGAAGAAGCCGCATATCGGGCAGTAAAACATTTGATAAAAATCGGCCATGAAAATATTGCTTTAATAAACACAGATGAAAAATACTTATACGCACGGCAACGTAAAGCAGGTTACAGGAAGGCATTGGAAGAACAGAACATACCGATTAATGAAGACAATATTTATTACACACAGCAATTAGGATTTGAATATGGTCAGCACGCAATGAAGAAAATATTAGGCTCAAAAAACCGGCCGACAGCAGTGTTCGCCGTATCAGATTTATTAGCGATTGGCGCATTAAAGGAAATTAACAGCTATGGCTTAAGTGTACCTGATGACATTGCAGTTGTAGGGTTTGATAAGATTGATTTTTCAAATATGACAAATCCAACACTGACAACAATCGCACAGCCAATGCACAGAATGGGGACGATAGCCGCTGAGATGCTGATTGACAAGATAAAGGGTGCAGATGTTGAAAGTATTATATTAGATCATGAATTAGTTATACGCGAATCCACCTCAGGATAAGGCAGCTAAGAGTAGCGCTCTGTTATTGAATAGGACTTTAATAATAGAGCGCTGGCCTTAGATGTTGATGTAATCGATTACATCAAGGAGAGCGTTTCAATAAAAAACTAAGGGGTGAAATTTGTTGAAGAAATTACTAGTTTTATGTTTGGCGTTAGCAACGGTAATTAGTTTAGCAGCATGTGGAGAAGAAGGAAATAGTGAAAGTGGGGATGATAGTCTTACAATTGGGATTTCATTGCCATCAGCAACACATGGCTGGATGGGAGCATTAATTGAAAATGCGGAAAATCAGGCAAAGGAAATTAAAGAAAGTGAAGGCATTGATTATGTAATGACTAATGCCGGTGATCCAAACACCCAGGCAAATGATGTTGATGATTTAATCTCACAAGGTGTTGATGTTATTGTGATGCTTCCAATCGAATCAGCAGCATTGTCGCCAGTAGGACAGAAAGTAAAAGATGCTGGAATTCCATTAGTGATTGTCGACCGTGAGCTTGAAAACGATGCAGCTACGGTTGTTGTTAAAGGTGACAACGAAGGAATTGGTGTGAACGCCGGTAAATATTTCATTGAGAAATTAAATGGTGAAGGTAAGGTTGTTGAAATAACAGGTCCTCCAAGCTCAGTAACAGAGCAGCGCGGTGCAGGATTTAAGGAAGCAATGGATGGTGCTGAAGGGATTGAAATAGTCGCTTCGCAAAGTGGTGAGTTCTCAACTGAGAAATCGTTGGAGGTTATGTCAAATATTCTTCAGGCCCAGCCAGAAATCGATGCTGTATTCACACAGGATGATGGAATGGCTCTTGGTGTAATTCAGGCAATCAAAGAAGCAGGACGTGAAGACATACAATTCGTAACAGGTGCAGGTGGAGCTAAAGGTGTATTCGAAAGTATTAAAGATGGCGGATTAATTTCTGCAACTTTCCTCTATTCACCGACAATGGTTAGAGATGGTGTGAAGATTGCGGCAGATATAGCGCAAGGTGAAGATCCAGAAGAAACAATGGTGGTAAAGGAAGCAACGAAGGTTACAAAAGATAATGTTGAAGAATATTACAATCCTGATTCTAAATTCTAAATAAAGTTAAAGGAAATACAATAGGCGAAATAACCGCTGTTGTATTTCCTCTTTTCCTATAAAAGGAGAGAATTATACATGTCTGCAAATCCTTTCATGACCATGAAAAATATTAAAAAATCATTCAACAATGTCCCTGTATTAAAGGACGTCTCACTACAAGTGGAGTACGGTGAGATACATGCGTTGCTTGGTGAAAATGGCGCTGGTAAATCAACTTTAATGAACATTTTAGGAGGAGTCCATCAACCTGACAATGGCACTATACATATTAATGGCAATGCTGTTAGAATGACCAATCCTATAGTTTCGCAGCACCACGGAATTAGTTTCATTCACCAGGAACTTAACGTGGTTTCAGATCTAAGAGTTTATGAAAATATGTTTCTAGGATCCGAGCTTCGCAATAAAATGGGTTTTGTTAAAGTAGAAGAAATGTGCAAGCAAACAAGAGATGTACTTGCCACGTTAGGTGTTGACATTAATCCGAAAGCGTATGTACGAAATCTGGATACCTCGTATAAACAATTAATTGAAATATCAAAGGCGCTACTACATAATTCCACACTTATTATTATGGATGAACCAACATCCGCATTAGCAGAACATGAAGTAGATCGGTTGTTTGAATTAATGAAGAATCTTAAACAGTCAGGTGTTTCGATTATTTATATTTCCCACAAACTGAAAGAAATAAAAGAAGTCTGTGATCACTATACAGTACTTCGTGATGGGGAATTGGTTGGCAGTGGCAGTTTGGAAAATGAAAACCTGGATACAATCACCAACATGATGGTAGGAAAATCAGTATCTGAGGACCGGTTTGTACAAGCGCATGAATTTGGACCGACAGCATTAGAAGTGAACAACTTAACAGATAAAGACTTCTTTAAAGATATTAGTTTTACTGTCCAGAAAGGTGAGATTGCTGGTTTTACAGGATTAGCCGGTGACGGCAGAACAGAGTTGTTTGAGAGTCTGTTTGGTTATCGAAAAAAATTTACCGGTGAAATTAAGATAAATGGCCAGGTAGTAAATATAAGTCATCCCAAAGATGCATTAAAAGCGGGACTAGGCCTTGTTCCAAAAAATCGGAAGGAAAATGCAATTATTAAGGATTTGAGCGTGGTTCATAATATGAGCTTATCCTCTATGGCGCATTTTGAAAAAACAGGATTTATCCAAGAAAAAATGGAGAAGAGTAGGTTTCAGTATTATAAAGAGAAATTAAACATTAAAGTAGCTAACCCAGGAGTGACAATTGATAAGTTGAGTGGTGGTAACCAGCAAAAGGTTATTATTGCCAAATGGCTTGAGGTGAATACCGATATTATTATATTCGATAACCCTACACAAGGAATCGATGTTGGGGCTAAACGGGAGATTTACCAGCATATTATTGAATTAGCTGAACAAGGAAAGGGCGTCATTATTCTATCCTCGGAGGCACCTGAATTATTAAAGATTTGTCATAATATTCATGTCATGTACCAAGGTGAAATCACTGCGGAATTTAAAGGAGAAGAAGCAACAGAAGATGAAATTATGAGATATGCAACTGGCTCGAAAAGGGAGGTCGTAACAATTGGCTAATACAGAACGAAAAGAAACCAATCATCAAACAAGTCCATCGAATACACCAAGTCGGCTTTCCTGGTTATGGTCGGAATATAGTGTCATTATTGCATTCTTGATTATATTCGTAGCTGCATCGATTATGAGTCCAAGGTTTTTAGACATCAATAACCAGCTGAATATATTAATGCATGTTTCAATTATTGGGATAATCGCATTAGGGATGACCGTTGTCATGCTATCAGGAGGTATTGACTTATCAGTTGGTTCTGTCCTGGCACTTGTTGGTGTAATTACTGTAATAGCACTAAATGCTTCAGGCAGTATTTTTGTGGCAGTATTGACTGCTTTTATAGTTGGATCATTTGCAGGGTTACTCAATGGGTTAATGGTCGCCAAAGGGAAAATAGCCTCATTTATTGCCACACTGGGAATGATGGCGGCAGCCCGTTCTATTGCATTATATATTGCCGACGGTGGAAGCATGTCTGGGGAAGTATCAGGATTCACGGCTATCGCGAATTCTGATCTATGGATGATTGATTACCCGATTATTATATTTCTTATTATGACGGCACTCATATATATTTTAATGCATAAAACACGGTTCGGACGTTATGTATATGCCATTGGCAGTAATGAGAAAGCAGCTGTTTTATCAGCGATTCGTGTTGATCGTGTGAAGCTTGGCGTCTATAGCTTAGCAGGTTTGCTTGTCAGTGTGGCAGCAATAATTGAAACATCACGTCTGAATTCAATTTCATCCTCAAGCTCCGGCATGCTCTATGAATTGGATGCTATTGCAGCAGTTATCATTGGTGGGACTCGAATGACCGGAGGCAAGGGAAAAATTATTGGGACATTTTTTGGTGTGCTGATTCTCGGGATTCTCAATAATACGATGAACTTAATGAATGTTTCTCCACACCTTCAAGGGTTGGTAAAAGGTTTAATTATAATTATTGCAGTAGTATTTCAAAAGAGAGAATAGGAGGCGGTCATTTGACTATAAAAGCAGGTATTATCGGATGTGGTTCAATCGCTAAGTTTCGTCATGCACCAGAGTATAAGGCAAATCCATATGTAAGTGAAATTATTTTTTATGATAGGAACCCGGAGCGGTCAGCAGAATTAGCGGAGCTGTTTGACGGAAGCGTTGCAAAAACCGTTGATGAATTGTTAGCAAATCCTTCAGTACAGGTTATTAGTGACTGTTCTTCAAATGAAAATCATCACGTTTTTTCAACTAAAGCACTGCTTAGTGGCAAGCATGTCCTATGTGAGAAGCCGATCTCTCTTACAATTGAACATGCAAATGAAGTGGTTGAGGCACAAAGGAAATCCGGGAAAAAGTTAATGGTGGACCACAATCAGCGATTTACCCGCGCTCACCAAAAAGCCAAGGAAATACTCAATAATGGCGATCTTGGTAAAGTTCTCACATTTAGAACTACTTTCGGGCATCAGGGGCCAGAGCATTGGGGTGTAAACAAAACTAACTCAACATGGTTCTTCAAAAAAGATCGCTCAGGGTTCGGTGTTGCGGGTGACTTAGGTATTCACAAGTTGGACCTGATCCATTACTTATTGGACGATGAAATCGAACAAGTCAGTGCTTTTCAAGGTGCGCTTGATAAGGTTGATGAACACGGTAAACCAATTGAAGTTTGTGACAACATCGTTTCCAGTTTGAAGACCAAACAAGGCCGACTTGGTACAGCAGCATTCTCCTGGACTTATTACGGTGAGGAAGACAATAGCACAATTATCTATTGTGAAAATGGGATAATGAAAATCTATCATAATCCTGCGTATCAAATTGAAGTGATTACCAAAGATGGTGAACAGATAAATTATCAGCTTGAAACCATCCAAACGAATGATAACCAGACAAATACTGGTGTCATCGACGCATTTATCGATTGTGTCCGCCTTGATGAGGAACCACTTGTAACCGGCCATGATGCATTGTCATCACTCAAAGTTGTCCTCGGTATACTGGAAGCCGCAGAGACGAATAGTGTTGTAAAGATTTAAGTGAGCAACTTAATATTTATTAGTCTAGTTAACTTACCCCTCTTCCAGATAATATCTGGGAGGGGTTTTTTGGTAGCTAAGAAACCAACATGGCGGCAGAGTGCGCAGCCACCATCTATCATGAAAATGTTTGTAATCAAAATTAGAGAGCTATTTTAGTACAAATAAGAATAAATTTAAGGTTTTGCGGACACCAGAGACCTTATTTGACGGAAATCCACGAAATTGGTGGTGTTTGCGGACACCAGGGACCTTATTTAACACAAATCCCCTATATTAACCATGATATAGGCGAAATAAGGGCTTTTGTGTCCGGATAACTTCGAAAAGGTAACGTTTTGATCGAAATAGCGTCTCCTGTGTCCGCCTTGATGAGGAACCACTTGTAACCGGCCATGATGCACTCTCATCACTCAAAGTGGTCCTCGGTATACTGGAAGCCGTAGACACGAATAGTGTTGTTAAGGTTTAAGCGTACCGTTTAATATTTAATAGATCCCCTTTCCTGATAATATCTGGGAGGGGGATCTTTTGGTAGCTAAGAATTCTAGCATTGAAATAGTTAATTAAAACCGGATATTATGGACTATATTTTTACTGAACATAGGTGAAAGGAATGATTTTAGCGGAAACGGGGTTAAAATAAGATGTTATTTTAGTATAATTGAAAATATTCAAATAAATTATAAGGGGATGTGAACAGTTTATGATCACAAAGGGGTATATGAAGCAGTTATTTCTGTTTTTCCTTCTGGCAATGGTTGTTGTTATGCTTTTTGCCAGTCAGGAGAAACCCTTTGTAACAGCATCTGAAGATACGGCAGAAACAGTAAATAAGAATGATCAGTTGGCGGACAAGCTTGACGAAATTCTCCGTCACGAAAGTCTGGAAGGTACGAGTATAAGTGTCAGTGTTCGGAAAGCTAGTACTGGTGAACAACTTTATGCGCGATCTGGTGATGAACGCCTTCATCCAGCGTCTAATATGAAGCTGCTAACAGGTGCAGCAGCTATGGAGACTTTGGGACCGGACTATCGATTTACCACTGAGGTATTGACGGACGGCAATATCAGGGGAAATGCCCTTCACGGCGATTTATATCTGAAGGGAAAAGGAGATCCGACGCTAATGGAAGGTGATCTGGATCAATTTGCAAAAGAATTAAAAGGTCAAGGTATCCATGTCATTCAGGGCGATTTAATTGGTGATGATAGCTGGTATGATGATGTCCGCCTGTCACAGGACCTAAACTGGTCTGACGAGCCTTATTACACGGGGGCGCAAGTTTCAGCATTATCCTTATCACCAAATGAAGATTATGATGCGGGAACGGTTATTATTGAGGTTTATCCAGGAGATGAAGCTGGTGGCAAGCCTGATGTCAATGTTACGCCTGCGACCGACTATGTCACGATTGTAAATGAGGCCAAAACAGTCCCAGCTGGTGAAAACAAGGACATTTCTATTGAACGGCAGCACGGGACAAATGATATTTTAATTGAAGGAACCATTCCTGTTGATGGGACACGCTCCAGATCCTGGGTTTCTGTTTGGGAGCCGACAGGGTATGCGCTTGATGTATTTAAAAAATCACTTGAGGAAAATGGCATTAAACTGACAGGCAATTCGGATGTGACAAGAGGTGTAGCACCTGAGGATGCAACTGTACTTGCTTCAAGGAAATCGATGACTCTGGAAGAGCTCTTTATTCCGTTCATGAAATTGAGCAACAACGGCCATGGTGAAATACTAGCAAAAGAAATGGGAAAAGTGGTACATGGCGAAGGAAGTTGGGATAAAGGACTTGATGTCATAGAAGATGTGGCAGCTGACCTTGGCGTAGACCGAGATACAATCCTTTTGCGAGACGGGTCAGGTATGTCTCACAAAAACATGATTCCGAGCAATGAACTTACCAAATTTCTGGACGCAATTCAGGACAAAAGCTGGTTTTCGGCATTTGAAAACTCTCTGCCGGTTGCTGGTGCACCAGAACGTCTTGTTGGTGGCACACTTAGGTACCGTATGACGTCACCGCCAGCCCAGGATAATGTTGTAGCCAAAACCGGCTCATTAACTGGTGTTTCAACGCTTTCTGGCTATGTCACGTCACAGGATGGAACAGACTTGGTATTTTCCATTATGCTAAATAATTATCTAGGCAATTCGGATACCTCGATTGAGGATTCAATTGCAACAACATTGGCAGGGCATGAATTCCAGTAATAAGAAAAAGCCTGGGACATAACTAAAGACGAATAACGTTCATTTTCTAATACGTAATTATTATAAACTGCGAACTAACTGCTGGAATAATTTCTATAAACTCTCGTTCCGCCGTCCTGGTTCGCTACGGGCGGATGCGCACCTTAGGGCACGACCTCAGCCTCCTTGCCCTGGCGAGGGGTAAGTCGACGTTGTCCGCAAAGGACGGTTTTAGTCGACCTTCCTTTTCCAACCACTCTGCGAGGTCTTCGGAACGTGCTATTCCCGCTGGAGTCACCGCCCTCCGCTCACCCGGACTAGTTTAGCTTTCACACTATTATTCTATAGCGATTCCTATTCCAGTCAACAGCGGAGGAAATACACGTAGACTCCTGTGGGAGCTGAGGCCTAGATGAGACTACGTAGCGACGTAGGAGCAAGGAGGCTCATCAGCCGCCCATGGAAAGCGAAGTGTATTTCCGGGGTGGCATAATAGCACTCATACTTTTTAAAAAGTACGTCGCAGTTTATATCTAATCGGCAATAAAAATAAGTCCGAACCAATCGAATTCTATTTGAAGAATTTTGAATAATGGTTCGGATTTTACTTTATCTAAAACACTTTTATCCTGGCCATTTTCATTTTTAGGTTAGACTGCCTTCCTTTCAGCCAAAACCTCTTGGGACCCAGTACCCGCATTAACTCAGTATTCTTGAATTTCCACAAAATTGTTGATATTTTGTTGCCACTTCTTATGCTTGAGAATCGAATGTATTTACACAAAGTATTATTTTTGAAAAAAATAATACAAATAACATAAAATGCCGTTGTTGTACGAGAATAAAATAATAGCGATCAAATGACTGGAACAACTTTAGCGGACATGAGGAACCTTATTTTACGGAAAACAAGCAATAGTAAGGTTTAAGCGGACACCAGATACCTTATTTGCTGGAATTATCTCTATTTTAATTGGATATATGTGAAATAAGTGCTCCTGTGTCCGATAAATATCTGGAAGCAAATGGTGTTTGGCTTGGAATGAATAAAGGCTTGGAGAACAACCAAGCCCTTATCACAACTGTATTGTGAAAAAATTAGGTAAGGTTTAACTTGTGATTATCAAGTGTTCCCTTATCCGACCAGTAACTTTTTAATAGCCTACCTCAACAGCAGCATTCACGATATACATTAAATCATTGTCATCCTGTTTATCTTCCAAAATAATTCCACTAGAAGTAGCCATTCCGCCATCTGTTACATCAACAGTCACTGTACCATATGGAATGATGTCTTTTACTTTTTTAATGCTTAAATTGTCACGGTCGAGTGGAACAGCCAAGCGAACATTTACTTTCATATTTTCAATTTGCTGATCAGGTAGGCTATTTGCAATTCCTGGCATAGAGTTTCCATATATCGCATCTTCAACTGCGCGAATCGAAGCCTTTGTGACATCCTGGCCATGAACATCTATGCCGGTACCTGTTTGAATAAAAAGAATTTTTTCCATGCTGAATCACTCCTTGTCGATTTGCTTAATAGGTAGAATTCCCGATTTAAAAAGCACATAAACACAAACCCGCCACTGTACGAAAGGAATTAATAACTGTAAAGGTTATACACTGGGATGTGAGTTCTCTTATGGGTAGTCCTTTATAAAGGTAAGAACCATCATACAGCGATTTAGTTTTAGAAGTTTTGAAAAATAATTACCAAATCCTTTTTATTTGAAATTCTAGTAAATAATGTAGCATAGTAGATGTAGTGATATATATAAAGATACCTTAATAGGAGGGTTATAGATGAGTACAACGGATGAAGTTGTTGATGATTGGCTGAAACATAGGCTAGTAGTGCAAGAGTTGCTGGAACTAGTGGATGACGAACAAGCTCAGTTCAAACCTTGGGATAACGCGCAATCATTAGGCGATTTGGCAGTTCATATAGCGACATCGATGGACATGTTTGTTAAAACGGTGAAAAACGGAGAGTTCACTCCCCCACAAGAGGAATCAAATTATGAGACAATGCGTGATGTACGAGAGATTCTCAAGAAATATACGGAAACAACCAAGCAGGATTTAAAATCTCTTTCCAAATCACAACTAACAGATGAAGTAGAGTTTAACAAAGACTTTGCACCAGGAAGTTTCTGGCTTTCCAATGCAATTGATCACGAGATACACCATAAAGGTCAATTGTTCACATACGCTCGCATAGCGGGGGTTAAAGAAGTGCCATTCTTCATGAAGAATCCGTCAGAATTGAAATGAGTGGTTAAAAAAATAACAAGAGGCTGACATTAATGTCAGCCTCTTTATAATTTGAATTAGGTAATACCGTGTGCCACCATAGCATCAGCCACTTTGAGAAATCCAGCAATATTTGCACCTGCTACCAGATTACCAGGTGTTCCAAATTCCTCTGCAGCTTGCATGCTCTTCCGATAGGTATCTTTCATTATTTCTTGTAACTTTATATCGACTTCTTCAAACGACCAGGATGTTTTTCCACTATTTTGTGCCATTTCTAAAGCAGAAACTGCTACGCCACCAGCGTTGGCAGCTTTTGCCGGTGCAAAGAGAATATCGTTATCCAGAAATACATTGATAGCTTCCAATGTTGACGGCATGTTTGCCCCTTCACCGACAGCACGGACTCCATTCGCTACTAGTAATTTGGCAGTTTCTTCATCGATTTCATTTTGTGTTGCACATGGCAAAGCTATGTCACACGGGATAGACCAGATACCCTTGCATTCTTCGGAGTACAGTGCATGGGGATGTTCTTCCACATATTCACTGATTCGTTCTGATCCAACTTCCTTTAGTCTTTTTATTGTCTCCAGATTTATTCCATTTTCATCATAGATAAAGCCATCAGAATCACTGCAAGCCACAACCTTTGCGCCAAATTCTATAGCCTTTTCAATCGCGTAAATAGAGACATTACCTGTCCCTGATATAACTACCGTTTTTCCGTTGAAATCGAGATTTTTGTCCTTCATCATTTCCTGGACAAAATATACAGTCCCATAGCCAGTAGCTTCCCGACGTGCTAAGCTTCCACCGTATTCAAGTCCTTTACCTGTTAACACGCCTGCTTCAAAGCCACCGCTTAATTTTTTGAACTGTCCAAACATAAAGCCAATTTCTCTGGAGCCGACTCCAATATCACCTGCTGGCACATCGATGTCCGGTCCAATATATCGGTGTAATTCGGAGGTGAAGCTTTGTGTAAATCGCATTATTTCCATTTCTGATTTACCCTTAGGGTCAAAGTCAGACCCGCCTTTTCCCCCTCCAATTGGCTGTCCTGTCAGTGAGTTTTTGAAAATTTGTTCAAATCCTAAAAATTTAACAATGCTGGTGTTCACAGAAGGATGGAAACGGATACCGCCTTTATATGGACCGATTGCACTGTTGAACTGGACTCGGAATCCACGATTCACCTGTACAGTACCAAGGTCATCTACCCATGGCACCCTAAATGATATAACTCTTTCCGGCTCGACAATTCTTTCGAGTATGCCGTAATGAATGTATTTAGGATATTTATCAAATACAGGGATTAGAGAGTCGAATATTTCCTTTACTGCTTGAAGAAATTCGTATTCGTTGGGGTTACGACTTTCAACTGTATTATATACTTTATTGACATAATCTTTGGCAATGTGACTTTCCTTTTTTAAAACATCTTGCACTGTATCCATGCAGCTCCTCCTTAGTATTTCAATATCATTGTAAAATGATGTGACAAGGTTAATTCTGAGATTAGTATATATTAATATCCTTTGTGACCATGGGATATTCTACGAAAGTAGTATAATTAAAGGGAAATAAAGTTTTTGATGAAACACATATTATACATTAATAATCGAAAGAATGCAAAAATTATTAATGTATCATTACACGTATTTTAAACTTTTAAATTAGGTAAACTTTCATCTATACTTAAGTAAATAAGTGGTTACAGATTTTGATTTTGAAGGAAGCGGGGAAATAGATGGATAATACGATACAAACCTATTTTGAAAATTTACAATCCGGTGATAAGAACCTACAGTATGAGGCTTTCAATAATATTATTGATGCAACAAAAGTTGAAGTCGAATGGGCGTACGAGGTTTGGGATCAATTGGTGGGGGATTTAACGCATTCTGATAATCATCAAAGAGCCAGAGCAGCACAGTTTCTATGCAGTTTAGCTAAAAGTGACCCTGAAAAAAGAATGTTACATGACTTTGCGGCGGTCTGGGAAGTAACAAAAGATAAGAAATTTGTCACAGCCAGACATAGCCTGCAATCAATTTGGAAGGTAGGGCTTGCAGGTGTTGATCAAAAAGAGATGGTTATCAAACACCTCGTTAATCGTTTTGAAAATTGTACCTCCGAAAAAAACTATACATTAATTCGCTTCGATATTATTAAAAACTTTAGTAATTTGTATGACGTATTGAATAAAGAAGAAATAAAGAACACAGCACTGAATTTAATTGAAAAAGAAGAAGACAGGAAGTACAGGAAAAAGTATTCTTCTGTATTTTAGGTATAATGATTTAATTTTCTAACTATTGATATTATAATGAAAATGTAGGAAAATAGTAAAAATATATTTAATGTTTATAGTATTAGAGAAATCAGGAGGTTGAGAAGATGCTTATAAAAAATAATTATGTAGTTAAACATGATGTTGAATTTGTGAAAGAAAATGACAGGATGGAACATGCGTTGGATAAATTAGAGGAAATCGGTTATCGCTGTATTCCGGTATTGGATGAATCAGGGTCTAAATACGTCGGTAATATTTACAAAGTTGATTTACTTGAATATGAAAGAGAACATTCTCTTAATGGAGCGTTGAATGAGTTGGTTTCTGATCAAAATGGCTATGTAAAAGAAGATGATCCATTCTTTAAGGTATTTTCATCGATAAAGCGTCTTCCTTTTCTTGCAATCATTGATGATTCAGAGGAGTTTATTGGGATATTAACAAACGGAAATGTTATTCAGGTGCTGGAGGATGCCTGGGGAGCAAATATTGGAAGCTATTCCTTAACAATTGGAACGCTTGAGTACTCTGGAGTCTTAAGAAAGATGCTTAAGATTGTTAATAAATACTGTAATGTGCAAAGTGTTATTTCGCTGAATAACGGTTCCAAATACGTTAGAAGAGTTTGTATTGTACTCCCTGAAGAAGCTGACGAGCAAATGGTGAACAGCATTAAAAAGGATATGGATAAAAATAATTTCACAGTAACAGACGTAGAAAAATTGAATTAATTATAGTTAGGTATAAAGTGCATAACCTTGGGAAAAATGCTTTAGCGCTATGACATCGCTACGAAAATACACTTCGCTTTCCGTGGGCGGCTGATGAGCCTCCTTGCTCCTCCGTCGCTACGTAGTCTCATCTAGGCCTCAGCTCCCACAGGAGTCTACGTGTATTTCCTTCGCTGTTGACTGTAGTAGGAATCGCTATAGAATAAATCTGTGACAGCACTCCACTAGTCCGGGTGAGCGGAGGGCGGTGACTCCAGCGGGAATAGCACGTGTCCGAAGACCCCGCAGTGCGACTAAATGAAGGCCGACTAAAACCGTCCTTTGCGGACAACGTCGGCATACCCCTTGCCGGGGCAAGGAGACTGAGGCCGTGCCCGCGGAAAGCATCCGCCCGTAGCGATCCCGGACGGCGAGCCTAGGTTTATAGAAATTATTCTAGCAGTTACGCGCATTTTGTATCTTATGTGTACAAAAAACTTTTATCAATGTTGACAAGGCAACAATTAAAAACGTTCTGAGATTATCAAGATAGCTATTTGAACTTATTCTATAGATGCAAAATTTAAGTAATCTTTTAAACAAAATAAAAGAATATTGTAGACATTTCTCTTTAACATGGTAAAATTTAATAGAGTACATTAAAGGGGATATTTTCTATGAAACTATGGTTCAGAAAAATTTCAGTTATCCTTATCGCAATTATGACCCTAGGGATCTATGTCCCGCAAATTTCTCTGGAAACCGATGCAGAGGAAAGCAGTGAGGCTATTTCACCGAAGTCGGATATTGATGAATCGGTTTCCGTTGCCTTACCCGAGGCCAGTAATGAAACGGAACCTGATCAAATCTCTGACGAAGAAATCCTCATTAATGCTATAACTAAAAAAGCTAAAGAACAGACGTTTACCAAAATGGGACCTAAAATTGTGACACAAGTAGAAGACGATTTCATGACAGCTATTTTGCCTAAAATTGAGGAATCACTTAATATGATTTTAGCAGAAGCAGGAGAAACTGAAGTCCCTTATTATAACATTACGGAGCGGCCATCACAGGGCCTTGGAGAAAAGATTTTTAATATATATGATAATCGAACAAAAAAAGATATTGCGCGATTCCATGTTCGGCGTGATAACCGGCCGTTAGAAGGATACTGGTTTAATTTCCATTATCATTTAAGCAGTGATGGGTTTGAAAACCACCATGAAATTGGTGAGATTTACTGGGATAAAAACAGTCCGCCTAAATGGATGACATAATGATAAAAAGCCTGGTTTTCACGCCAGGCTTTTGTTTGTCTAAGGTATCATTATATAATAGGTATAATGATAAATGAAGTTATAAAAGGAAGGTAGTTTATGTCTGAAGAGAACATTACCAGGATAACTATAGATGATAAAGAATTAATATTTATTGGAACCGCGCATGTGTCAAAGCATAGTGCGGAACAGGTGAAAGAAGTTATCGAAGCGGAAAAACCTGATTCTGTTTGTGTTGAACTGGATGAACAACGATATAAGTCAATTGTCGATGGTAACAAGTGGAAGGATATGGATATATTTAAAGTTATTAAAGAGAAGAAAGCAACCCTTCTTTTAATGAACCTTGCTATCTCATCTTTTCAGAAACGCATGGCAAAGCAGTTTGGTATTAATGCAGGACAGGAAATGATTCAGGGGATTGAATCAGCTGAGGAAATTGGTGCTGGCCTCGTACTTGCTGATCGGAATATCCAAACTACCTTTTCCCGTATTTGGAGTGGTATCGGACTAAAGGGAAAGGCTATGCTTCTCATGCAGGTTATTGGCAGTATTTTTACGAAAGAAACAATATCGGAAGAAGAACTGGAAAAGATGAAGTCACAGGACATGTTAAATTCAATGCTGCAGGAGTTTACCGATAGCTTCCCTAAGCTAAAAAAGCCATTAATTGATGAGCGTGATCAGTATCTATCCCAGAAAATAAAAGAGGCACCAGGCACGAAGGTTGTTGCTGTACTGGGGGCGGCACATGTTCCTGGAATTAAACAGGAAATCTATAATGAACATGATTTGGAACGATTGGATGAAATACCTCCTAAATCTAAGATCCCTAAAATAATCGGCTGGTCAATTCCAATCCTCATTCTGGCAGTTATTGCCTATACATTTTATGCAAACCCTTCTGCAGGTATCCAGCAAACGATAAGCTGGGTTTTATGGAATGGGTCTGTTTCTGCGATTGGAGCTGCGGTTGCCTTGGCACATCCACTTGCAATTCTTACTGCTTTTGTAGTGGCCCCAATAACTTCACTAAATCCATTAATCGCTGCGGGCTGGTTTGCGGGAATTGTTCAAGCCTATATTCGCAGACCAAATGTAGCTGATTTTGAAACAATTTCAGAGGATGTATTTAGTGTGAAGGGATTTTGGCATAATAAAGTAAGTCGTATTCTGCTTGTCGTAGTATTGGCAAATCTGGGAAGTTCATTAGGAACATTTATTGGTGGAGCCGATGTCATCCGATTATTCATAGAAAACTTGTAGCAGAACAGAAATCTGGAGGGTATCCATGTATTTAATCGCTGAACAACCGTATGTTAAAGTTCAACGGGAAGTAAGCAGTCTCGAACAAAGAGATGTTGAGTATGAACGTGTTATCTATATGTATAATAAAAAAATAGTAACGCAGCATCGCGAGTTTTCGATTGAAAATGTACTTGATATGTCTTATCGGGTTGTAGGTAAAACAGGCGGTCTCTTGTATTTACACACCAATAAGGGTGTCTTTGCCTATACAGTAAAATCATCCCCACAACAATTTATTGATGCTTTTAAAGAGCATCTGAAATAGTCGAAATAATAACGTCAGAACAATTCCTGATTCCAATTGTGTCTGGCGTTTTTGTATTGCATTTCTTTTCGTAATCATTTATAATAAATTATAATATTCTGAACATACTATCCGGTTAGTAAGTTAATAAATAAGTTAAGCAGGAGATGAAGAAATGGATTTTTCGTACTCTGAAAAAGTTATCGATATGCAGAAGAAACTAACTGATTTCATGGAGGAGCATGTTTATCCAAGCGAAAAAGTCTACGATGAGCAATTAAATCAGCAGGAAAATCGTTGGGCAGCTGTACCGCTAATTATGGAAACATTAAAACAAACGGCCAAGGAACGAGGGCTTTGGAATTTATTTTTGCCAGATAGTGAGTATGGAGGCGGGTTAACAAATCAGGAATATGCCCCGCTTTGTGAAATAATGGGACGCTCGATGATTGGTCCTGAGGTGTTTAATTGTAATGCTCCAGATACAGGCAATATGGAAGTGTTGCATCGTTACGGGACCGAGGACCAAAAGCAAAAGTGGCTGCTCCCGCTTCTTAATGGTGAAATTCGGTCATGTTTTTCGATGACAGAGCCTGATGTTGCTTCAAGTGACGCAACAAATATTGAATCAAGCGTTATCAGAGATGGTGACGCGTATGTAATTAATGGCCGTAAGTGGTGGTCGTCAGGAGCAGGTGATCCGCGATGCAGGATTGCGATTGTCATGGGAAAAAGTGACCCGGAAGCTACTCGGCATGCGCAACAGTCGATGATTTTAGTGCCATTTGATACACCAGGTGTAAAAGTGGAGCGAATGCTTCCTGTGTTTGGTTATGATCATGCACCACATGGGCATGCAGAAATTACATATGACAATGTAAGAGTCCCGGCTGAAAATATGATCTGGGGTGAAGGAAAAGGTTTTGCGATTGCACAAGGGAGACTTGGTCCAGGACGCATTCATCACTGTATGCGACTAATCGGGGCGGCAGAACGTGCGCTTGAAGATTTATGTAAACGCGTACAAGACCGCGTAGCCTTTGGCAAAAAATTAGCAGACCAGGGTGTCGTTCAGGAATGGATTGCTGAATCACGAATAGACATTGAACAAGCCCGATTATTAACGTTAAAGGCTGCTTACATGATGGACACGGTTGGCAACAAGGAAGCCAAAACAGAAATAGCCATGATCAAAGTTGTTGCACCAAGTATGGCATTACGGGTAATAGACAGAGCAATTCAGGCGTTTGGTGGTGCAGGCGTGAGCGATGACGTCACTCTTGCTGCACATTGGGCAAATGCGCGAACACTCCGGTTAGCCGATGGACCTGATGAAGTGCATCGCAGGCAGATAGCCAAATTAGAGCTTCAAAAATATTCATAATAGAGGTTGTTCAAAAAGTCCGGTAAAAATGACGCATCGAATTTCGTCGTTAGCTTGCTTTTCCGTTGCTCATGTATTAAAAGCATACATTCCGCTACTCAAAGCTACGCTGCCTCGAACTTCTCGGTCATTTTCATCCT
>JBDNGJ010000248.1:0-15992 GCA_041689365.1 Virgibacillus sp. | reverse complement strand
GATATAAGTATTTTTCTCTGGACAAAAAATCCACAGGGGCTCATGCTCCTCCCTTAAGAAACTCATACTTTAATTGGACAAGGCTTTATTCTTAACTATTACGCTATTTCCAAGCAATGAGTCTTATACGCAGTTGATGTATAATGCGAACTAGTGGTTGTGTGCATTAACACCGCTACGGAAATACACTTCGCTTTCCGGGGGCGGCTGTTGAGCCCTCTTCGTGCTGACGCACTCAGATGTCTCATCTAGGCCTATCCTCCCCCAGGAGTCTACGTGTATTTCCTACGCTATTGACTGGAGTACAAATCCCTATAGAAGAAATGTGTGACAGCACTACACTAGTCCGGGTGAGCGGAGGGCGGTGACTCCAGCGGGAAAAGCAACAGCTGAAGATCCCGCAGGAAGCGGTTTTTGCTTCCGAGGAAGCTGAAGCGTTGCCCTAAGGTGCGCATCCGCCCGTAGCGACCCCGGACGGCGGGACAAGTTATAGAGATTATTCCAGCAGTTACTTCGCATTCTATATCAACAGCGAAGATAAAAGCAACAAATTTTACTACAAAATCATGAAACATCTGATACGGCAAAAACGTCTAGTAATGTGCTGGGTTATCTTGTTCTAGTTTTTACATATACCTAAGATGATGAGATTTGCCCATTGTTGAAGAGACCTCAAGATGTGATCAAAGCATATTATATTGGCACGAACCAATTCATTACATCATACAGCTTAACCAATGTTAAAAGAATAATAGACTAAAATGACTAGTTTCGATATAATTTATCTTGTAATTGATTATTTCTGAAACGACAGAGGAGAATAAATTGTGAATTCGAGAATTGAAAAACGAAATGATAAAAAGAAACGCAAATGGCCCTATTGGGTGCTAGGAATTACGTTTGGCATACTATTAATAATCGGCATTTACCTATTCTATATTTATGATAAAGTCGGCGATACCGTTGAAGTAATGCATGAACCACTAGCACGGGATGAAAATCCGGACCGTCAAAAAGAACTGGACTCCCTTTTTAGTGAAAATAATACCATTAATATTCTTTTGCTTGGAGTTGACGAACGGGAAAATGACAAGGGCCGTTCAGATACCATGATATTGATGTCACTGAACCCACAAACAAATGCAATGAAAATGCTGAGTATTCCGCGTGACACGTACGTAAATATTCCAGGTCGAGGAATGGATAAAATCAATCATGCTTATGCATTTGGAGGTGTTGGTTTATCCGTGCAGACTGTGGAAGAGAATTTTGATGTTCCGATACACTTTTATGTAAAAGTTAATATGGAAGGTTTCCAGCAAGGGATTGATGCTTTAGGTGGCGTAACAGTTACAAATGACAGGGCATTTTCACAAGGGGGAGTATATTTCCCAACAGGTGAAATCAAACTTAATGGTGAAGAAGCACTAAAATACATTCGTATGCGTAAAGGTGACCCAAGAGGAGATATTGGACGTAATGAGCGTCAGCGAAATGTAATACGAGCAGCTATCGGTGAAGCAGCAAGTTTCTCAAGCATTACCAAAATTACCGATATTCTGGGTATTCTTGGCGGCAACGTAAAAACCGATCTCAAAATGGATCAGATGCAAACATTATTTTCAGATTATCGTCAAACACGAACCAACATCGATACAATGGAAATAAGTGGCAGCGGCCAAACGATTGACGGTATTTGGTACTATATTGTACCAGATGAAGAAATGAATCGAGTTCAAACTGAAATAAAAGAGCATATGAATGCAAAATAGTCATCTAAAGGTGGCTTTTTGCTTTTACATACATGTTTTTGCATATGAAAGGTGATACAATTAAGTTAGATTTTCCAAAAGATTGAGGGGGTCATTATGAAAAGAATAATTGCTTTGCTTCCTTTGTTATTACTTCTAATTGTTACTGCATGTTCTGATGATGAAGTAACACCACAGGAACGCTTCGATCAATATGTGAAGCATTGGAATGAGCAAGAATTTAACGAAATGTACAGTATGAGTACTACCGTTTCAACTGAAAAATATGCAAAAGAAGACTATGTTGAACGATATAAGGATATATATGGGGACATAAACGTTAATAATCTTAACATTACCTATGAAAAATTATCCGAGGAAAAATTGGAAACTGCAATGGAAAAAGGAACAGCTCAGTTCCCTTTCTCAGTCGAAATGGAAACAATTGCAGGTCCAATAACATTTGACTATAAAGCAACACTTATTGAAGAAGGTGAAGAAGAGGATGCCAATTGGTTCGTTAAATGGGATCCAGGCTTTATTTTTCCAGCAATCAAAGATGGCGGTGAAATTGGTCTGCCAACGATAGATCCTGAACGAGGCGAAATACTCGATCGGAATAATTTGCCAATAGCCTTAAATGACACTGTTCATAATGTAGGAATTGTTCCGGGAAAATTAGGTTCTAATCCTGAACAGGCAAAACAGAAGATTTCTGACTTATTGGGCATGTCCATTGAATCGATTAATAACCAGTTGGATGCTGGATGGGTTGAACCTGATTTATTTGTTCCGCTTAAGAAAGTACCAAAATCAGAGGAAAAAACGCTAAATCAATTATGGGAAGTAAGTGGTGTAACAGAGCGTGAAGTAACTGGCCGTGTTTATCCATATGGTGAATCATTAGGTCATCTTGTCGGCTATACAGGACCGGTGACTGCCGAAGAGTTAGAGGATATGGATTCTGGTGGTTACAGTGCGAACGATATAATTGGTAAACGGGGGCTTGAACTGCTATATGAAGAAAAACTTCGTGGTGAAGCAGGCGTAAAAATAACTGTTACCAAAGAAAATGGAGAAGAAACTATCCTAGCTGAGAAGCCAGTTAAACATGGCGAAGATGTCGTAACTACGATAGATGCCGATTTACAAATGAAAATATATGAAAGCTATGATGGTGAGTCTGGGACAGCAGCTGCAATTCACCCAAAAACCGGTGAGACATTAGCGCTTGTGAGCAGCCCCTCCTTTAATTCAAACGAAATGGGATTTGGAATTTCGCAATCCAGACGGGAAGAACTGCAAAATAAACCGAAACAGCCATTATTAAATCGTTTTACATCTACCTACGCACCTGGATCGACATTTAAACCGATAACCGCAGCTATCGGACTCAATAATGGGACCATCATTCCTGGTGAAGGTGTCGAAATTAATGGCTTAACATGGAGTAATGGTGAGGGCTGGGGAAATTACCAGGTTCGCCGTGTATCAGAGTCAAACGGACCGGTTGGCGTTACGAATGCACTAGTTCGCTCGGATAATATTTATTTTGCGATGAAAGCAGTTGAAATGGGCAGTGAGAAGTATGTAAATGGATTAAAGCAGTTTGGTTTCGCTAAAGACTTTCCATTCGAATACCCGATTGAAAAATCTA
This sequence comes from Virgibacillus sp., assembly GCA_041689365.1. GTDB lineage: Bacteria > Bacillota > Bacilli > Bacillales > Amphibacillaceae > Lentibacillus. The sequence continues at coordinate 12,584 of JBDNGJ010000248.1, read as the reverse complement.
CTATCTCATCCAATGGCAAGCTTACTGATGAGGTTTTACTTGCCGATACAAGTTACGGGCAAGGGGAAGTTCAGATGAGCGCACTCCATTTGGCTATGGCTTATACTCCATTTCTAAATGAAGGTGATCTGCTTAAGCCTACAATCCTCGCCGATGCAGAAAAAAGTCAAGTTTGGCAGGAACAATTGATAACCAGTGAACAAGCCACACTTATACAAGAAGCACTTCGTAGTGTGGTTGCCGCACCAAACGGAACAGCTAAAAAGGCACAAGTTAAAGACTTGGCCATATCCGGTAAAACCGGAACAGCAGAACTTAAAAAATCAGGTGAGGAATCTGGTGCAGAAAATGGCTGGTTTGTTGGCTATCCAACTAAAGACCAGGACATTCTAATTTCCATGATGATTGAAAACACCGAAGATAAAGGTGGCAGTGGATATACTGTAGAAAAAGTCACCGAAATATTAAAAGCTGTAAAATAGCTCAACTAAAGCCTACTCCATTTATGGAGTAGGCTTTAACTTTACTTTTTCACGCCACACACATTACAATAATTTGCCTCAGCAGGCACTTCATTGTCACAACGGTAGCACAAAGTATTTTTTTGCTGTTCGATATCTGGTACATCCGCTTTTTTACCACATTGCTGGCAAAATAAATCATCCTCTGTAAGTAAAGCACCACAGGAACATTCATTCATGTCACCTAGTTCTGGTACCTTTTGACTTGTAGCCGAGTGGATCTTTTTATCAAGGTCTTTTAATAGCTCACCTTTTTCATCTAAGACTGAGGCAAATTTTTCACCACGCCGATAAGCTAAATAGACTTCTTGCCCTAATTCAACCAGAACTTTGGTTTTAGCAGCCTTAAGATCTTGAACAGTTCGTTTATCTTCCATCGTTTTATTCATAGTATCCTCCTTTTAGAAAAGCTTTCTTGAATATGCACCGATAAACCCTGTCAGTCCAGCGTATAGAAAACTTATGAAAAACGTCTGAATTAATTTGAAGCCAGCAAAGAACCCCTGTGGCTCACCCATTTCTTCATGTTGGATTGAAAAGTTTAGCGTTGCATGGAATGTGAAGAAGGAAGCAATAACAGCAAAGAAAATACTGTACATGATAATCGTGCTTATATAGTTTTCCTGCGATTTTATTAATAAACGGCCTACAGTAACAAAGAATATAGCCACAATTATGACTGATATAATCTCATAGGATTCAAACAGCCTGTTAGGAATAATTAGATCTGTTAATCCTCCCATATTTTCATTCATCTTATTGGAAATTCCCGCGTAAAACGAGTATTGCACGTCTTCCATATGTGTTCTCTGGAAAATAAAAGTATTAAACATTGCAAGGTTCAGCAAATATATTGCAGTCCTTCCAACAAACGTTATATCAGCAAATACTGAATCACCAATAACATCCTCAAACATTCTTTTTTCAGAAATAACTGAAGTGTATTGACTAAACTGGAATACGCCTAGAATCACAACTGTAATAATCACACCAACAAAGGCTAAGGAACTATAATGCAGAGCCCTCTGATATGGAATATAGTGTGTCTTTTCCTTTAGGGGTCCTTTGATAATAACCATTCCAAGGTAGCTAAAGAAGAACCCAATAAACAGCCCATTCATTACCGCACTAACAAAGTGGAAGTCAATAGTTAGATTGTAGAATTCACTAACAACCGTTTTATCTCCTGTGATAAGTGAAATGATCCCCAACAGTCCGCCATATCCTAAAGCAAAAAATACAGCTGCCTTCCATTCGTCAATGGTTGGATTCCGGTACTTCAAAAATATCCCGCCAGCAATTAAAGGAACTGCTGCAATTATGCCAAGATAAGCTAACCCGGCGGATGAAAAAACAAGCTGTTGAGAGAACTCCGCATCACCGATTCCAGTTGAGAAACTGGTAAGATTAGTAAGTAAAGCAAAATCTAGAACACTGAGCTGATCCAATACTTCCTCATTAAAAGGTATTATTATTTTCATAAACAGATCAATTAAACTGCTGCCTTTAAACAAATCAATAATAAAATTCAGTAAAAATAAGATACCAATTGACAAAAGAAATCCCGGCAGAACTTTTTTACCAAGTTCTTTATCAAAATATGTATCGCTTTTATAATAGTGCGATGTTTCATAGGTATCAAATGAATTTCCGCACGCTGTACAGTATCTCGCTACATGGCTATTTCTTGTACCGCATGACCCGCAATAGGAAGTCTGATTAACGAGCAAACCTCCGATTACATCATGTGTCTGAAGCGGGTAGCCATCCTCCACACAATATATTGCATGAGTTTCATTCTTTGTTCCACATTCACTGCAATACAACTGATTCCCCCCTTTAGATAAAAAGTAATATAGCCTTATAATACCAAATAATTGGGGAAAATTGTTGTATTCTTTTGAAAAATGCATGAATGTGGATGATCGTGGATTAGCTTAAACTGTCATACATTCGGCTCAAGTTCACAGTGAACCGGCTCAAATGGACACAAAATCGGCTCAAGTTCACACTTTTCCCGCTCAAGTTCACAATTTAATTAAAATACACTGCCGACTTTTATGCCTGCTAAACAGCCCAACAGGTTACAGCGCAATCGTAGAAAACCATGCTAATTGCCAAGCGTAAGAAATAAGCATACATGCTTACTGCAAAAAAATACTACCTATTAAAAGGTAGCAATAACTAGTTCGTCCTCCAGAATGAAAATCTGCTTCCCCTTGACTCATCAGTTATTAGGTCGGGGCGTTTATGGTGTGTTTTTTCCAGCACAAGACGGTAATTCATATCTATCGCCTTGATGATTTTATAGACAACTATTCCACTTAGTACTATTTGAGCTATTACGAATGCTGGCTGTACTGCCGCTATATTTTGCGGAATGAAAGCCAAGGCCAACAATAGAAGTACTTGTAATGTGGTTACGAGAAATGACCGCAGCATAACCGTCAACATGATTGTAACAATTGCCATAATAAAAACCAATGTATACTCCTGCATCAGTAAATCTAATGATATGTTCATGATTATCACCTATCCTTTTCATTTTCTGGAAGTTCAAGTTGTGTATCGCCATACCTCTCATCTAAATACCCGCCTGCAAGCCCCTCATTGACCATTCGATCTACGTCTGTGTAATAATCGTTAATTTCCATCCCAACTCCTCCTTTTTTCTATTATCATGTTAATTGGTCAGTAATTCCTTGATGCAGGTCAAATTTTTTAGAAAACTTAGCTTATCGCCAAGCTTTAATATAGATAAGCCTTAGTTGCGCTTATGCAGTAAGAAAGTATACCTGCCAAAATAAAAAGAAGCATTCTCACTTAAGGAATGCTTCTTTATAATAAAAATGCTCCGTATACTAACGTGATTCCGATTACGATTGCGGGATGGATGCGCATTCGTTCAATTAAAAGAAAACTTGATATGGTAATGAGCAGAACTTGCCACAACCCAATCCCTTCAAACGATGTCTGAAAGAACCGCCACGCCATGACACCTAGCAAAATGGCAATAACCGGACGAACATATAATGTTAGCCGTTGTACTTTTGGTGAATCTTTGTATTTATACAATACACCTAACAGTAATATCATGATAATAAGTGAAGGTGCCACTGCCGCGAACACTCCGATGACAGCACCAAGAGTGCCTCCTTCTACATAGCCAATATAGCCAGCAAGTTTAGTCGCAATCGGACCGGGAAGCGAATTGGCAAGTGCGAGCATTTCACTGAACTCCTGAACAGACATCCACTCGTATCGCCGTACAACTTCATTTTCAACAAGCGGGATTGATGCAGGTCCCCCACCATAGCCAAGAATACCTGGTATAAAAAAAGCCAGAAAGATGTGCCAATATTTCATTGGGAGGCACCACCTTTAGCTGTAGATGAGTTATCTTTTTTGAGAAGAGCTATAATAATTAGCACACCAATGATAATTCCAGGATGCACATTCAGAAATTGAAACAAAATAAATATGACTGCTGACATAACAAGTGTTTGCGTCCATCCCATGCCTTTTCTGGCTTTATCAAAGAATTGCCACGTGAGAACCGCCAACATCATTGCCACAACAGGAATCACGGCTGCAGTCATACCCTGGACCCAGCCAACGTCCTTGATGCTCGATAATGACGAAAGCAGGATAATCATCAGGATAATAGTGGGTATAATTGTTGCCAGAACTGCATTTATCATACCCACTATCCCAGAAACGCGATGCCCAATATAGCCGGCCAGTTTCGTGGCAATTGGTCCCGGGAGTGTGTTTGCTAGTGCAAGTAAGTCACCAAAATCCTCATCACTCATCCACTCATATTTATCAACGACCTCTTTATGTATTAACGGTATCGACCCAGGGCCACCACCATAGCCCAGCATCCCCACTCGAAAAAAAGCAATAAATAAATGCCACTGCTGCAATGGAATACCTCCTGTCCTGGATTAAATTTTATGTATGTAGCAGATTTCCATTCGTTATAAAAACAATCATAACAGAAGTTGCCTTAGATTAGAAAATTTGGTTATCGCATATCTATTTAGGCAGTTTTATCGCCTTTAAAGCTTGGGTGTTAACTATAGACTGCGATATAATGCAAAAAAATACATGGGGTGCTATGATACCGCTTCCGAAATATCGCTTTCCGCGGGCAACGCTTCAACCGTTGCTTCGACGTACAGGACGTTCTAGTACCGGCGTTGGTCACAGGACATGACCGGTTTTAGCCGGTGACCCGCTGGAGTCTATAACTACTCTATTCAAAACTCATTACTTAGAAAAAGCAACAATCTTTTAGATAAAAGCCTATATTTAATAAGAGCCAGCCCTTAAAAAGGACTGGCTCAATATAGTGTGATTATTTATTTAGCGATTTTTTATTTGCAGTATGGAATAGATACCATGCTACAAGTGCAAACGCAATAATCGATACAAGCGGACCGAAGAATGCTTCGCTAGGGAATACGACACCAGCAGTTACAGCTAATGCAACAATAACACCCATTAATGCTTCACCAGCAATATAACCGGAAGCAAGTAAAATTCCGCGTTCATTCTTCTCCTTCAACTTGTCTTTATCTTTTGTGCTGCGAGAAATAATCGCATTGATAAGTCCACCAACCATAATTGGAGACGTCAAATGAATCGGCAAATACAGTCCAACTGCAAATGGCAATGATCCAATACCAAACAGCTCAACAGTTGCTGCAGCTGCGGCACCAATAAAGATTAAGTTCCATGGAAGGTCACCACTCATAATGCCCTCAACAACCATCGACATAAGAACCGCTTGTGGTGCAGGAAGTTCAGCAGATCCAAATCCATATGCATTATCAAGCAAAATCATAATGAACCCAATTACAACACTTGTAACCAGCACCCCGTAAAGCTGTGCAATTTGCTGCCATTTTGGTGTTGCGCCAACAATATAACCGGTTTTCAAATCCTGTGACGTATCCCCGGCAATAGCAGCTGCAATACAAACTACAGAACCAATAATAATTGCAGTAACCATACCTGCCTGTCCAGTTTGACCAACAGCAGATAATACAAGCGAAATGAAAATCAATGCTCCAATAGTCATTCCGGATACAGGGTTTGAGGAACTACCGACAATACCAACAATTCTAGATGATACTGTTACGAAGAAGAACCCAAAGATAAAGAGCAGAATCGCTCCTACAAATCCTAAATCAATTGTTGGATAGAACATGAGTATACCCATGAATACTACTGTTAAGACTGCAATTAGCGTGATTGGAATATCTCTATCCGTACGCAGGTCCTGACCATCACCTGCTGACGAAAATCCTTTAATTGCTCCACTAAATGATGATGCAATAGTTGGTAATGTTTTAAGCAGCCCTACAATACCACCGAATGCTACCGCACCAGCACCAATATAACGTAAATAATTATCCCAGATAGCATGGAAATTCATTTCTGATATTGGAACCTCAGCAGGGTAAATTGGTGTGGTCGCAAATCCGCCAATATAGCTGATCAGCGGAATAATCCCTAACCAACCCAATACACCACCGGCAAACATAATTCCTGCGATGCGAGGTCCAATAATGTAACCAACACCAAGCAATGCAGGTAGTGTATCCATACCTACCGCGGCATTCTTAAATTTATAAATCTCCCACTCTACTGAAGATGGGAATGCTTTAACGGCATCTGTTAACAGTTTAAAACCAGCGCCAATACCAAGCCCCTTGAATACTAGCTTAGCACCTTTTCCACCCTCTTCTCCGGCATGAAGTACTTCCGCACATGCTGTTCCTTCCGGATAAGGCAGTGTTCTGTGTTCATTAACAATCAATGCCCGGCGCAGCGGTATCATTAGAACAACACCTAAAATACCACCAGCTAAAGCAATAATAGCGATTGTAGTCAAACTTGGCTCAAGCTGCCAAATGAATAAGGCAGGTAAAGTAAAAATAACACCTGCAGCGAGCGACTCACCAGTTGAAGTAATCGTCTGCACAATATTATTTTCTAAAATAGACGTTCGTTTCATAATAATACGAAGTACCGCCATTGAAATTACTGCTGCTGGAATTGACGCAGAAACAGTCATCCCAACGATAAGTCCTAAATATGCATTTGCTGCACCAAATACGATTGCCAATACTGCACCAATAACCATTGCAACCCATGTGAACTCAGGTGGGTTTTGGGATGCCGGTACGTACGGCTTAAAACCTGGATTTGGATCCTGCTTTGACAAAATAAACACCTTCCTTACGTAAATTCTAGCTGAAAAAATGAGCCGGTTTTAATTCTCAAAAGTGTATGATAATTTTCAATATAATGATAAATGTCCACAAAAATAGAAAAACCTTACTACACAATTATAGCAAGGAGAGAACCGATTCATTTTTTAAAAATTAAAACTTAGCATTCCAAGTAATTATAGCCTTTAACATAATATCACACTTTTGAATTTAAGCAAATAACCAATGTAAAAAAGAGAATAGAAACATACGCTCTATTTGATGCATATAATCATTAAAACTTACTTCTCTGATTTCAATTTTATTTTCTTATATATTACGTAAAAGAGGTTTATGATAACTAATAATAATGAACCACTTAATGCTCCTAATAAGTATGGTATACTTAGATTTACTAATAAACCTCCAATAACTCCTCCAATAAGTGCTATTAAAGCATAGAAACTAAGACTCCACTGAGAATTTTTCCAAGAATATTTCCTTTTCAAACTGTTCAACTCCCTACCTGCAAAAGCCTTAATTGCACTTAAAAACCTCTATTGTTTCATGACTCCAAAAAAACACTTCCTAAAATGCAGGAAGTGTCTTAAAGTAATTTCACTAAAGTTTGAAATGCCTCGTAGTCCCGATCATCCAATGCTTTATCAATTAATCGTTTCATGTTTAGCTGCTCTAATTCATCGATAATAGCTTCGCTTTCATAATCAGGTTCACTTTTTATCTCTTTATTTAAATAATACGGATCAGCAATCGAGTGTAATTGAACTAAGAAATCAGGAAGTGATATAAGCTCGCTCATAGCCATGTAAATGATGTCTTTACCTTTTTGAAAAGCAAACCTAGCACCTAGATTTTCGACTTTTTTTGTTCTGCGATTTATACGGATTTCCTTTGACTCAATCGGCACAAATTGGTAAACCTTATTATTAATGAATACCGCAAAATATTGATATGCCAAAATTACTCGAACATAATTATCATCTGCTTTGATATAATAAGGCTTCAACATCTTCACTGTAACCACTCTTGCACCTCCCAGAGTTTAATATACTCTTAATTTTCTGTAAATTCATTCTACTATATAACGCACAAAAACACAAGTGATATTTTTGGAAAAATGAAAGTTACAATATCCGACTCAACTGCTGCAGGTTAAAGATAGCTTGCCTGTTAACGAGCAGTTTATACGCTGTTCAGCGTATAATCAATAGCCTTATGAACTTCGGTAATCGAAAAATCTTGTTCATTTCTGTCAAACTTGATTCCGGCCTGCTGCAAGTACTGGATACCCTGCTTCATATAGGATTTATAGTTATTATTCAGTTCATTAATTTCTGCTTCAAAACGTTCATCGGTTCCTGGTGCAACAAGTTCCTCATACAAATCGACAATTTCCTCCCCATCACGTTCCGGGAAGAATTCATGTGGATCCGTGCTGTCAAAAATACATACATCCAAATCACGAACAAGCACCATATCAATGCTATTCGGATCAAAACTGCAATGATACATTTCAACGTCAAAACCATGCTCTGTACATGCCTTACTAATTTTTTTCATAAAGGTTGATTTACCTGTCCCCGCACGCCCCTTAATAAAATATACGCTTGCTATATTCTCTTTAAGATGTGGAACAACATTGACAACGCCATCAACCGTATTGGTCCCAAAAAGCCTGTGAAAGGTATGGGCTGTGCGGTCTTTTTTCGGAACACCCGATAAAAGTGTAGAGATAAACTCTTCTGTAAATTGATCCGCACGATCAAAGTCCATTTGATTAATATAGACTTCCTCCAACTCATCATGAATTGTTAACCCTTTGGCAAAACTGTCATAAGCAGATTGGGTTAAAACGTTAAAGTCTGTGAGATCTGGATGTTTTTTTGTCGGGACTGCTTCTTCCAGGTTAATTGCAGTCGATTCACCGTTTACAATTGACTCATCTAAAATTGCCAGTGATTTTTCACGAATAATGATTCCGTCCAGGAACCGACTCCCTAAAGGACTATGAAGAATTTCGATCGTATTATCCTGATAATGCTCAAGCAATTTCTGTATTACTTTCGTTTTAAGTGCTGCTGAAGAATGCCGGAGCTTAATAACCTTATCGATTCCAATTAAATTACTTTCCAAAAAATTAGCCAAGCCCTCAGCCGTATTACCAGTGACATAATAATGTAGGTTAGGCAATATTGAACACTTCCTTTTTTAAAAGTATAAGTATAGCCTATTCATTTTATGATTGCTGTAGGGTTTTGGTGATTAGGTTCGTTAACACACTAGTACTTCTCCACAATCCGATCCCGGAACACTGGTATTCGCCCTCTGACTTCATCCACTAGGTCATAGTCTATTGTTGCCGTGACAATCTCTTCGCCGCTTCCGCCTTGAGCGGTAATCTCTCCCCATGGGTCAATTATAAGCGACATACCGCCGAATTCATTTTTTGGATCAGCACCAACCCGGTTACAAGCGACAACATAACATTGATTCTCAATGGCACGTGCCTGTAACAATGCGTGCCAATGATCGATTCTTGGCTTTGGCCATTCCGCTACAACGTACATTACTTTGGCACCGTTGACTGCTGACTTGCGCATCCACTCCGGAAAACGTATGTCATAACAAATATATCCCGCAGCGGGCTCATCATCCAAAGTGAATTCTGCTTCGTCCTGTCCCGCTTCCAGGTACAGATGTTCATCCATTAGTTGAAATAGGTGAAGCTTGCTGTATTTGTGGACCAGCCTTCCTTCCTGATCTATTACGAGCAACGAATTCCGTACACCATCATCACACTGTTCGGCAACAGATCCACCAATTAAAGTTACTTTGAACTCTTTTGCCAATTCACTTAAAAACGCAATCGATTCCTGCGCATCCTTATCAGCTATTTCATCTAACCTGGTTAAGTCATAGCCAGTCGTCCACAGTTCAGGTAACAAAATTATCTCAGCACCTGTTTTAACTGCTTCTGTAATTTCTGTTTTAGCTCGTTTAAAGTTCGCTTTAGGTTCACCATATACAATATCCATTTGAATCATTGCCATTTTTTTCTTCAAAAGAACACCTCCTTCCCCTACTTTACCATGTAAAAAATCGTCACCCTAGGGATAACGATTTTTTTCTTAATAATGTCCCAGCAAACCTTTTTTCATAGCATATTTTTCACATGCCAGGTAAATACTGACTCCAATAATTCCATAAACGATGGCATTCCCAACCAGCCATGCGTAATCACCCATTGTAAAATCAGCTAATGTGTAGCCATGAATCATCACCTGTCTTGTCATATCCACACCTTTCACAAATGGGGCAGCAACCATGAATGGTGCTACAGACAATGGAACAAATGTCAGTCCAGCGATGATGAACTGAAGAATCTGCAAAAATGCACTGACTTGTTTAAAAATAAGTGCCATTCCTGCTATGACAAAGCTGGTACCTATCATACTGGCTAACGTCAACAGAAGAATAGGAATGATAGCAACCGGATTCAGATTTAACCATTGACCAGCCGTTACCATTGATACGAATAATAGAAAAATAACTAGAATAAAATGATTAAAAATCATCCCAAACATTCTGGACAAGAATATTTTCCACGGGCTTACCGGTGACATGAAAAGCTGTTCCAGCGTACCTTTCATTGCTTCATCAGATATCGTCCACCCAATTGATTGCAGAACCATCATGGCAAAATACCAAAAAATATAGTTCACAATGACAAATTGCGTATTTGTGCCAGCCTGAGCTGGATCACCAATAACCTGAATTCCAAACATCATCGCAATAAAAATGATGTAAAATGTCAAAAGAAGGCTTATCGTATTCGCTTTGTACCGTACTAATTCGAGATATTCCATCTTCGTATTAACGCGCAGCACATTCCAAAAAGAAGTCATGAAGACACCTCCTCTTTAACAAGCTTTCGAAATACCTGTTCAAAATTAATTTCGGTACGATTAATTGTATCAATTGGAGTCTGGTTCATTTTGAAGATTTCCATTAAATCATAAATGTCTTGTTCCTGCTCAAAACTGACTTCAAGCTTTAACCCTTCCCATCTGTGGATTGGGAACTTCAGCTCAAGCATTTCCCGCTGTTCTGCAGTCAGTTCTTCCTTTAGATTCACCTGATATGCACTTGTTTCGAATAGTCGCAGCAACTGGTCTACACGTTCATCTGCAATCACTTTCCCATCATTAATAATGATTGTCCGTCGGCATAGGTCCTGAACAACCGGCATGTCATGCGTACTAATGATAACCGTCTTTCCTTCGTCACGGGCGATTTTTCGAAGTAATTCACGAACTTCATACCCTGTTTCCACATCAAGCCCAAGTGTTGGTTCATCGAGAAGGATCACATCTGTGTCAGCAAGCATTGCCACACAAATTGCCAGCTTTTGCTGCATGCCACGTGATAAGTTATTTACCAATTCATATTTTTTATCTTGAAGCTGAAAAAGGTTTAATAATTCATCTACCTTTGTTTTAATTTTTTTCTTAGGGACACCCCGATTGCCTGCAAAATACTCCATATTTTCAAGCACGTTTAGGCGCCAGTATAGGTTTCGATTTCCTTCTAGAACCGCACTTATATGGCCGAGGGCTTTGTTGCGATTCTTTACACTATCGAACCCATTTATCGTAACCGATCCCTCGTCAGGAACAAGCAGTCCGCAAATTGTTTTAATCGTTGTTGTTTTGCCTGCACCATTTGGCCCAAGCAAGCCAACAATCTCTCCCTTCCCAACTTCAAAAGAAACACATTTAACGGCAGCGAATTCTTCCTTAGACTTGCGTTTTTTATAGCTCTTTTTGATTCCATCTACTCTAACAATACTCCCCATGTTCCCAGACCCCTTCCAAACTTTGTTAATTTCATTATACCGATTTATTAGACAAGTACATCAGTCGTAATGATGTTTTCATCCTCAGTCCAGGGGCGGAGTTAATATTCTTTCGAAGTTCTCGCATACAGGATTTGTTATTTCATCAAAAAAAGTCATGCGGAGTCTCGTTCTCCACATGACTTTTATTTTCTATAATTCCGCTCGTTCTTCCTCGGTAAACACCCTGGATCTTGTCAGGAACCGCTTCCCCTCGGGTCCTTCCAATGAAAACATCCCACCGCGGCCTTTGACAGCATCAATAATCAGTTGAGTATGTTTCCAATATTCATACTGGTCCTTAGATATATAGAAAGGAGTCTCACCAATTTCACCTAGTAGCAAATCTGAATCACCAACGCGAAACTCATCCCGTGGATAACACATTGGCGAACTCCCGTCACAGCAGCCACCTGATTGATGAAACATGAGTGGCCCATGTGAGTCAGCCAATGTGTTAATCAGACTTAACGCTTCTTCTGTTGCTGTTACACGATCAGCCATTTTTCACACCCCTTCTATTTTAAAATTTATCGTCTCAATTATTATATGCAGAAAAGGAGCACCGGACACCTTTTCCACCCCCCCTGTAAGCATAACTAATAAACAAACCTGGTTTAAAACTATAGGGATTCTATGAGTGCGTTCTTTGCTTTCTTAGAGCCCCTTAAGCTTTGGAGTCCAAGCTTTCGTTGTATGCAGTAAGTTGTTTAAAAGAATCCGGCAGCACCTTCACTGTAGCTAATCAGCAGATTCTTCGTCTGTTGATAATGATCAAGCATCATTAGATGATTTTCACGTCCGATACCTGACTTTTTGTAGCCGCCGAAAGCAGCATGTGCAGGATACTGATGGTAACAATTTGTCCATACACGACCAGCTTCAATCCCACGCCCAAAGCGGTATGCCGTATTAATATTCCTTGTC